>JBCBTL010000009.1:0-13851 GCA_039818705.1 Cyanobacteria bacterium J06639_1 | reverse complement strand
TCAAATCGGGGCCGCGCAAATCTCCGGTTAGGGCGGCGCGAAGGGATTTCATCACCAGTCCTTTTTTAACCCCGAGGGCTTTGGTGGCCTCCGCGATCGCCGTTTTTAGCAATCCCATCAGCGCTTCGGGATCGTCGGTGCTCGGAATGTCAGCGGCGCGCTCGGCAACGGCGGCGATCGCTTGTTTGGCATCTTCGAGGCGCAGTTGGGCAATGGCTCCCGGCGCGTAGGGAATGTCCTCTTCAAATAGATACCGACTGATAGCGGCGGTTTCATTCAGCCGCCCCAATCCTTCGCCGACGAGCTTGGCCGTATTTTCTAGCCACTCAGGACTCGGAACGGCCTCAACGTTCAGTCCGGCCATCACCCAGAACGGTTTGAGCCGCACCACTAATTCATTAGGGGCGAGCTGGCGGATGTATTGACCGTTCATCCAATTCAGCTTGTCCCAGTCGAAGCGGGCGGCGGCGCGAGTGACGCGATCGAAATCGAACTGGGATGCAGCTTTCTCGAAGTCGAACAGTTCCTCTCCGTCTGGTGGCGACCAGCTCAGCAGAGCCAGGTAGTTTTTGAGCGCTTCCGGCAGCAATCCCAGATGCTCGAACTCGGTGACTGAAGTCGCGCCGTCTCGCTTGGAAAGCTTGCGACCTTCCGCGTTCAGAATTAGGGGCGAGTGGGCGAAAACGGGAGGTTCTTTGCCCAGCGCTTCGTATAGCAAGATTTGCTTGGGAGTATTGCCGATATGGTCTTCGCCGCGAATGACGTGGGTGATCTCCATATCGATGTCGTCCACCACTACCGCCATGTTGTAGAGCGGCTGGCCGTCAGCTTTGGCAATCACCATATCGCCGCCGAGGTCTTGCGTATTCCACTCGATCTCTCCACGCACCTCGTCCGTCCAACTCACCGTCTTGGGTTCTTCGATGATGAAGCGAATGACGGGCTGGCGGCCTTCTTTCTCAAATGCCTGTCGCTGATCTTCAGTTAAATTCCGATGGCGATTGTCGTAACGCGGGGCTTTATTCGCTGCTTTCTGAGCGGCGCGCATCTCGTCGAGTTCGGCGGGAGTGCAGTAGCAACGATAGGCTAACCCGCGATCGAGGAGCTGTTGGATGACCTCGTTATAGCGCTCCATGCGTTCGGACTGATAATAGGGACCTTCTTGCCAGTCCAAACCCAACCAAGACAGTCCGGCCACAATATTGCGGGTGAATTCGGGGCGCGATCGCTCCCTATCCGTATCTTCGATGCGCAAGATCATCTTGCCGTTGTGGTGGCGGGCGTAAAGCCAATTGAACACAGCCGTGCGAGCCGTGCCGATGTGGAGATTTCCAGTCGGACTGGGAGCAATGCGAACGCGGACGGTCACGGGATCAATCACCCTCTGCTAGGTACTTCACTGCGGTTAACGCTCGAAAGTCGATAATGCCACGGGCTGAGAGCGGCGCAGCCCCCCATCCCAGAAAAACCCCCGTCGTCTGTCGGGCGAGTTCGGCGACGTCAGGAAATTGATTGACGAAAACCGCACTGGTTTTGAGCTGCCGGGAGAACTGGCGCGCGCGCGATCGCGAATCGGTCACGATCGCTGCTGCGGGGATGTCGCTGGAGGTGATGGTGGCGATCGCCTCGTCAACATCCGCCACAGTCTCGACTCGAAGCTGAGAGCGTTCGAGGGGAAGCGTTGTATCGGACTTCGTGGATGTCGAAACCTCAGCTTGAATCGCACAATCTTGTTGCTGAAGTTGGGTGAGAAAGGCCCCTAGGTATTCTTGCGCCCAGTCAGCGTGCAGCAGAAATTGCGCGTGAGGAACGTGATGGGTCAAGCGCTTGTCGGCGTTAGCACTCTCGCGACAGTCGGGCAGACTGGGATGTTGCAGGACGGACTGCCACACTTGCTCCCAAGTGGCTGATGCATCGATGTAGATCGAACATTGGGGGAGTTCTGCTCTGAGCGTTGCCACAGTCGCCATTTCGGCGATCGACTCCACCCACGCGCGCCGCCCGCAGGCCAGCACCAACTCCAGATAGCGCGATTGTCGCAACAGGCTGATGAAATGCTCGGTTTGACCGCCCGGAATCGATTGGATCGCACCTTCCGGAATCCCGACTTCGTAAGCCGCAGTGCTGGCAATATCGGCCATTGCATCTTGCGTTGCCTGCAATGGGCCGTCATTGGCCACGATGACGCTATTCCCGGTTTTCAGCGCCATGCTTATACCGCTCAAACACCATTCGGGATAGACCTCATACGCCAGAGCGAGAGTTCCGAGGGGCACGCGCTGCTGGGTCAGAGACTGGCGAGACTCGAATGTCTGCAAGCGATCGCCTCCTCCAATGGGGTCGGCAAAGCCAGCCACGCGATCGAGCTGTTCGGCCAGGTGATGCAGGCGTTCGGGAGTTAACTTCAGGCTGTCTAGTTCCCAAGCGGGAAGGTCTTCTCCCCGCAGAGTTTCTAAATCGAGGGTGTTGGCTTCGAGGATAGTAGCGGCATTTTGCTTGAGAGAGGTGGCGATCGCCGCGATCGCTCGATTCCTGAGCGTACCCGACGCAGCCGCGAGGGGAGTAGCCGCGCGACAAAGTTGTCGGAGTGCTGTCGTTAAATCGAAATCACTCTCCATCAAACCCACACTTGCCCGAGGCGCTAAGGGGAAGGTACGACTGCCAACTTCACGCTAAGGACGTGTTCTCGACTCGCTGAGCTTGAGTAGCTGACCTCGATCGCCTAGAAATCTAACGATTGAGGCGCGTGTCAGAATGCACCGCTCATCCTGACAGCAAGCGCGCTCGATGGCAAATTCTGGGGCGAGCTAGTTCGAGCGATCGCCCCAGCGTACGAACAGTCCCCACGAATGAAATAGAGGAGGGGTCAGAAAAATCAGCAGTACCAAAGCCAGTCCGACGTTTTTACTGAGAAAAGCGATCCCGAGAGCTGCCATCCATCCCACCGTCAGCAGCACCATCCCGGCGAACCCAGCCACGCGAATGGCGCTAGCCACTTTGCCGAGCTGAGCGCGATCGCGCTCGGACACCCACCGCTGTCCCTGCCAGTACCAGGTACGCCGATACGGATACGTCCCCGCCATTTGTTCGATCGCGTCGCCCTCGGGGTTGAGCTGAAAAATTTGCTGACAGCGATCGCACCCCATCGCGTCGGTCAGGATAATCGAGCGCAATTGACCGGATTGACGACAGCACGGGCACGGGTAAACCTGTCGGAGATCGATTTGGGGAGAAGGGACGGGCACGGCCATATCTCCTAAAGATGCAAGCAGTTTCAGCTTTAACCGAGAAAGGCAATAACGGGGCAACCCAAAGCGCCTCTAGGGTAGCAAGTGCATTTCAGAAAAGAACTGTCCGAAAGCGATCGCTTCCACCTTTGTCGGAACGTGCGAGCAGCGGCGGGCGATCGCTGGGTTGCCGTTGTCACTTGATGATGACAATCGCAACGGGGTCATTCCGGTCGCGATCGACGCACGGTACACGCATCTTTCTCCGCAGGTGTGCGGGGCAGGTGACGAGCGATCGTGAGCCTCTTTGCGAGATCGTCTGTTTTGTGGCGCGGGGATGCGCGATGGCCGAGAACGCCTGGGTATACTACCGGATAGGCTCTCTACCGAAACGCACTGGGTAAAACAACCCGAACTCTTTGGTGCTGGGTTGAGGGCGAAGCGACATGGGGCGCTGAGCCGTTCTTCGAGCGTCAGCGTCGCAAAATTTTATCGGTAGCATCCACTCTTCACAGCGGTTTTGCAACAGCAGAGGACTCGTCATGAGCGACACGCAAAATTTACCTCCCACTTTGGCAGAACCCAACTGGGCTCCTCATCCAGACGAAGAAACTTTCGCGACCAACCGTCTCGACGCTCCTCCCCCAGCTCCCAGCCCTGCTGCACCGCCCCCATCGGCTGACTCCGTGTTGGACGGCATCGAGTTCGTGCAACCCGTCACCGATTTCCCCACAGAAATTCTCGAAGACGACTCTCAAACGCTGCTCGATCCCAACATTGGCGCGGCTATTTCGGCGCCTCCCCCATCTGTTGCTGGGCTCGCGCCTCCAGTGGGGTTAACGCCTCCTACAGCCTCGGCAGCGGGTTTAGCTCCCCCAGTTGCAGCTCCCGTTGCTCCTACGAGCGCGCCGATGGCGGCTCCGGCCAGTCCTCCCAAACCCACCTATGTCGATCCGCTCGAACAGGCTGCGCGCGCTCGCCGCCCGTCTTCGGGTAGTCACATTTCGCTGCAACAGCTCGTGGAAGAGGCGTTCCACAACGGGTATTCCGACATTCACTTGGGCGTGGGGGAGAAACCTCGCTTTCGCGATCGCGGCCAGATGGCGATCTCCTCCCATCCCATCACTACGACCGAAGTGTTCTACGACTGGATGCGCGAATCGCTGCCCGAACACCAGGTGTCGGAATTTGAAAGCACGATGGAGCTGGATACGGCGATTCAGTACGAAGGCATGGTGCGCTGTCGCGTCAACGTATTTGTCTCGCTGCTTGGCCCCGGCATGGTGCTGCGCCTGATCCCGCTGACGATTCTGACGATGGAACAGCTCAAGCTGCCGGACGTGCTGCGGGATATTTCCAATCAGCACAAAGGCTTGGTACTGGTGACGGGGCCGACGGGGTCCGGCAAGTCCACGACGATGGCGGCAATGGTGGATTACATCAATAAAACTGCTCCCAAGCACATCATCTCGATTGAGGATCCGATTGAATTCGTCCACAACAGCCAAAAATCGATGGTGCGACAGCGGGAAGTAGGCATTCACACGCTGCAGTTTGCCAACGCGCTGAAAGCCTCGTTGCGGGAAGATCCCGACATCTTGCTGATTGGAGAGATGCGCGATCGCGAGACGGTGGATACGGCGCTCAAAGCGGCTCAAACCGGTCACCTCGTATTCGGAACGCTGCACACGAACAGTGCGGTGAAGACCATCGAACGTTTGCTCAATATCTATAACCCGGACGAGCAAGCCCCGATGCGCGAGCAAATTTCGGAGTCTTTGGTCGCGATTGTCGCGCAGACGCTGGTGCGCACAACTGATGGCAAGCGGGCAGCAGCTCACGAGATTATGGTCAACACCGACGCGATTCGTGACTACATCAAGCGGGGCGCAGTGGACGATATCGAATCGCTGATCCCGCAATGTACCTACGACGGGATGCAGACGATGAATCAATCGCTCTTCCGACTGTACGAAGCGGGGCGCATTGATGCAGACGTAGCCATGAGTTCGTCGCCGCGTCCGAACGAGATGTCGATGATGCTGCGCGGTCGAGTGTAAGGGCTGCATTTTAACGCTTCGTGCAAAACTGAAAGCCCCAGGGAGTCTGCGCCTGGGGCTTTTTTTCGGGCTAAAAGCGCTCTCGTAAAAGTGTTACGCTGACAGACGTAACCTGTGGCGCGACCGCCGCACGGTCTTTAACCAAACTGATTTACTCTGCGGAGACGACGAATCGTGAGTGTGATCAACCAAGTCATTGAAACTGCCGACGACGAATTGCGCTATCCTTCCGTATCCGAGCTCCAAGCTGTCCAGGCTTATATGGGTACGGGACTGCGTCGTCTTGAAATCGCTCAGATTCTCACGGACAACAAAAAGCAAATTATCGACAAGGCTCAGAAAAAATTGTTCGTCAAGCACCCCGACTACATCCGCTCGGGCGGTAACGCATTTGGCGACAAGCGTTACAACCAGTGCCTGCGCGACTACGACTGGTATTTACGTCTGATCACCTACGGCATCATCTCCGGCACGAAAGAGCCGATCGAGACGATCGGCTTGATTGGGGTGCGCGAAATGTACAACGCGCTGAACGTGCCCATCCCTGGCATGGTGGACGCGATCGTCTTCATGAAAGAAGTGGCGCTCGAACTGCTGACTAGCGAAGATGCGGCTGAGGCATCGCCTTACTTCGATTACGTCATCAATGCGATGGGCGTGTAGGTAGAAGCTCGACGATACGTCATTAGAAGATCTCGAACGGGGGAGCGGCATGCCGCTCCCCCGTTTTGCATGAAGCTTATTGAGATTGCGTTTGAATGGATTGACGCACGATGGTTTCTGCTTGTTTGGCGGTGGCGGCTTTGCGTTCGCTGTGGCGATCGGTGAGGTAGTCCACTCGATCGCGCAGGAGCAGGGTGAATTTGTAGAGTTCTTCCATGACGTCGATAACGCGATCGCGATAGGGCGAGTCTTTCATCCTGCCGTCGTCGTCGAACTGTTGATATGCCTTCGGCACGGATGACTGATTGGGAATGGTAAACATCCGCATCCAGCGCCCCAAAATCCGCAGCGTATTCACGGCGTTAAACGACTGCGAGCCGCCCGACACTTGCATGACCGCTAGGGTTTTGCCCTGGGTCGGTCGAATCGCACCGATGCTGAGGGGAATCCAGTCGATTTGGTGTTTCATCAGGCCGCTGACGTTGCCGTGCATTTCGGGACTCGACCACACGTGTCCCTCCGACCAAGAAACGAGATTGCGGAGCTCCTGCACTTTGGGATGGGTGTCGGGGACGCTGCCGTGTAGAGGCAAGTCATGCGGGTGAAAAAATCGCACCTCTGCCCCCATGTCTTCGATGATGCGCGCGGCTTCTTCGGCGAGGAGGCGACTGTACGATCGCTCTCGCAACGAGCCGTACAAAAATAGAATTCTGGGTTTGTGCTCGAAATTCATGAAGCGACCTGGGATGTCGAGAAATCTGAATGTGGCATGACAGATGCGGCCTCTTCAATCTGACACGCCTCTTCAATCTGACACGCCTCTTCAATCTGACACGATGGATCAGTGACATCAATCCCGATTCAGGAGAACCACTCGTGCTTTGTTCGGAATCTCTGTTGCAGATGGAGCCGTTTCAGACGTTGCCCCGCGATCGCTTGGGGTGGATTTGCGATCGCGCTGAGCACGTGCGCCTGAGTGCGGGGGAAGTGCTGGTACGCGAGGGGGAGCCCTCGAAGGGATTCTTCATTCATCTCAGCG
Source organism: Cyanobacteria bacterium J06639_1 (assembly GCA_039818705.1). Classification (GTDB taxonomy): domain Bacteria; phylum Cyanobacteriota; class Cyanobacteriia; order Thermostichales; family PCC-7336; genus JBCBTL01. The sequence goes on along the minus strand of JBCBTL010000009.1, from coordinate 6,862 downwards.
GTCAAATTTCGGTGCTGCGCCACAGTAACGGGGTTGATATGCCGGTCGGTCGCCATACGAGCCCGTCATTTTTTGGGGAAATTCAGGCACTTACGGAAGACGTTGTGCCCGTAACGCTGGTGGCGGATACCGATAGCGATCTGTACCGACTCAACTGCTGCGACTTTTTAGACATCGTCCACAGTTGTCGCCTTTTCGAGAAAGAGATCTTCCGCACCGTGGGCCAACGGCTGCGGGGGCTAGAGTCTTTCATTCAAAGTCGGGAAAAGATGGCGGCATTGGGGACGCTAGCGGCAGGATTGGCGCACGAACTGAACAATCCTGCTGCGGCTTTGGTGAGGGCACTCAAGGACTTACAGCCTGCCATATTGGAACTGCAGCGGATGAATTTGGTGTACGGCCAGCAGCAGGTGGACGAGGCGCACACGCAGGAGTGGCTGGACGTGCGCGATCGCGGCTATGAGGCGATCGCCCATCCCGAACGCGATCCGTTGGTGTTTGGCGATCGTGAGGACGCGCTGACTGACTGGCTGGAAGACTACGGCGTGCAGGAGGCTTGGAAACTGGCCGAACCGCTGGCGATCGGCAATGTCGAACCGGACACGTTGGCAACGTTGATGGGCCGGTGGCGGAATGAAAAGACCGAACTGCGGGATATGGGCTTGCGCTGGCTGGCGTTGTCTTTTGACGTGATGCAAACGATCGCGACGGGGTTGGACGGTGCGGAGCGGATCTCGACCCTGGTGCAGTCGATGAAGTCCTATTCGTATATGGATCGGGCAGCTCAGCAGCAGGTCAACATCCACGACGGGATTGAGGATACGCTGCGCCTGTTTGCGTTCAAGCTGAAATATGGCATTCAGGTCGAGCGCAAGTATGCGTCAGATTTGCCCGAGATTTTGGCCTACGGTAGCGAACTGAATCAGGTGTGGACGAATTTGATCGACAACGCGATCGACGCGATCGGTGAAGGGATTCCCGACGGGAAGCCGCCGACGATCGTGATTCGCACCTGTCAAAAAAATGGCAGCGTTCGGGTGGAAATCGAAGACAACGGCCCCGGCATTCCTCCAGATGTGCAACACCGGATTTTAGAGCCGTTCTTTACGACTAAGCCGATGGGCAAAGGCTCGGGATTGGGGCTCGATGTCGTTCGTCGCATTATCGAAAATCGACACGGCGGCAGCTTGCTGATTGAGTCGCGTCCCGGTCGTACTTGCTTTGCAGTGATGCTGCCGTGCCAATAACGCCCCCTAGTGTTCGCGTTATGGGCACGGCGTGGCTCGGAGTCCGCAGACGAGTAGGATTGGGATCGTACTGTTGACAGCTTTGTTTCGGTACTGGCTCCAGCATTTGGTAACTCACCTTTATGCCCAAGCGACTCCTTACGATCAGCAACGGCCACGGCGAGGACAATCACACGTCTCACGTGATTCGCACGCTGCGTCAGCTCTGTCCCGATCTCGACATTGCGGCTCAAGCTGTGGTGGGAGAGGGGTTAGCGTATCGCACTCTCGACGTGCCGATCGTCGGGCCGACGCAGGTGTTGCCCTCCGGGGGGTTCACCTATGTCAATCGGTTGCTGCTGATCGATGATTTTCGCGCGGGACTGCTCGGTCTAACGTGGCGGCAGCTTCAGGCGGTGCGTCGCCATGCCAAAACGTGCGATCTGGTGTTCGCGACTGGGGATGTGGTCGGGCAGTGCTTCGCGTATTTATCGGGGAAGCCGTTCGTATCGTTTATCTCGCCGCTGTCGAGCATGTACGAAGGCCATCTCAATATGGATTTGATTTTGTGGAGAGTGCTGCGATCGCCTCGTTGTCTGACCGTATTCACCCGCGACCCCCACACGGCGAAAAACTTGGCATCACAGGGGTTGGATAAAGTCCAGTTCGGCGGCATTCCGTCCCTCGATCGCCTCGTGCCGCGCGGTAAAGACATCGCCCTCTCTCCCGACGTGCCTCAAATTGCGCTGCTGCCGGGGTCTCGACTGCCGGAAGCCGAGCGCAATTTTCAGATGCAGCTTCGGCTCATCGAGTTCATCGGGCAGATTGTGCCGCGCCCCGAGATGCAGTTTCGGGCGGCGCTCGTGCCGGGACTCATGGAGCGCGTGGCTGAGGTGGCAGCAGGAGCGGAATGGGCGAGTGAACCGGTGGGCGATCGCGCGGTTCGTCTCACGCCACCCGCGCTCAATTCAGATCTCAATCCAGACCGAAACATTGAGGTCCTGTGCTACTCCGATGCCTTCAGCGATATTGTTTGTAGCTGTACTCTCGTCATCGGCATGGCAGGCTTAGCGGTGGATCAGGCGGTGGCGATCGGTAAACCCGTCATTCAACTGGCTGGAGAGGGGCCGCAGTTTACGTATGCTTTTGCCGAAGCGCAGCAGCGATTGCTAGGACTGTCTTCCCAAACGTTTGGTCTCAACGGTGCTGCCACCGATGCAGATTTACAGGTAGCGGCTCGTCGCACGGTGGAAACGATTCAAGATGCGGACTATTTGGCGCGATGTTTCCAACACGGTCGCGATCGCTTCGGCCCTCCCGGTGCGTCGACTCGCATCGCCTCAGCGGTTTTGGAGGCGTTGGGGATTGAAATAGGCGATCGCGCTGCCTAATGCGTTCCCCTGCTGCCAATTCTGCCCGTGCGGCACTCGATCTCAACCCTTTTCCCGTTCGAGCGACGTGAACTCTACTTCTAGCTACCGTCACCTGATTCCGTTTTTGCTACCGCAGTGGCGGCTGTTCGCGCGCGGATTTGCCTGCGTGCTGGGGTACGTGTCTTGCACGGTCTTGTTACCTGCTGTGGTCGGTAGAGTAGCAGAGTTTTTGGGCAAGGGCGACGTGGAGGGGGTGGCGCGCTGGTTGGGTTTGGCCGCGATCGTGTTTCTGATTCGGAGCGTGTTTCAGTATGGTGAGAGCGTGTGGACGCTGGCGGCATCGCTCGATAGCGTGTTGGCGCTGCGAAAAGCCGTCTACGCTCATCTGCAACGGCTGGGACTGCGGTATTACGAGCGAGCCAAAACGGGCGATCTGACCTACCGGATGACGGAGGATATCGATCGCATTGGCGAAGTGATTAACAGCATGGCGCATCGATCGCTGTCGTCGTCGTTGCAGCTCGTCGCGATTCCCGCCTACATGTTTTACCTCAACTGGCCGCTGACGCTGGCGAGTTTCGTGTTAGCACCGCTGATGGCGTGGCTGATCGGCAAGTTCGGGCGGCGGATGGCGATTCTGTCGCGGCGCAGTCAGGATCGGGTGTCGGATTTGTCGTCGCTGCTGACGGAAGTGCTGGGCAATATTCGCATCGTGAAAGCGTTTGCCGCGCAAGCTTACGAAGTATCGCGATTTGGGAAAGAGGCCGAACGCAATCGCGCGGCCAAGCTGCGCACCGAGCGGCTGCGTGCGGTGCAGTATCCCGTGGTGGGGTTTCTAGAAGCGCTCAGCATCATCCTGCTGTTTTTGCTGGGGGGCTGGCAGATTTCGCGCGGCCAGCTCACCCCTCAAGAGTTTGTCAGCTTCGTGACGGCGGTGGCGCTGCTGCTGCATCCGATCGATCTAGTCACCAATCAGTACAACAGTCTCAAGCAGGCGGAAGCTTCGGTCGATCGCATTTTCGAGCTGATGGAAATCTCCCCCGACCTCGAAGAACTCCCCGATGCGAAAACGCTCCCCCCCGCGACGGGTAAAGTGGACTATCGCGGCGTGAGCTTCGAGTACGAATGCGATCGCCCCGTGTTGCAAAGCCTGACTTTGAGCGCGCGAGCGGGAGAGGCGATCGCTCTAGTTGGCCCTTCGGGAGCGGGCAAAACAACGCTCGTGAACCTGCTGATGCGCTTTTACGATCCGCAGTCGGGAGCGATTTTTATCGACGACATCAATATCCGCGATGTCACCCTGACCAGCCTGCGCCACCAAATCGGCATCGTGCCGCAAGACACAGTGCTGTTCTCGGGCACGATCGCCCAAAACATTGCCTACGGTCAAACCAGCTTCGACATGGAAGCGATCGTCCGAGCCGCCAAAATTGCCAACGCCCATCGGTTTATCGAACAGTTCCCGGATGGTTACCGCTCGCGGGTGGGAGAACGGGGGCTAAATCTTTCGGGGGGACAGCGGCAGCGGGTGGCGATCGCCCGTGCCATCCTGCTCGATCCGAGAATTTTGATTCTGGACGAGGCGACTTCTGCACTCGACTCGGAATCGGAGGCGCTCGTGCAAGAAGCTCTAGAGCGAGCCACGCAAAACCGCACGGTGTTCGTGATCGCCCACCGGCTCAGTACCGTGAGAAAAGCCGATCGCATTTTGTTTTTAGAACAAGGGCAAATCGTCGAGTCTGGCTCTCACGAGGTTTTGTTAGCCAAAGGCGGGCGCTATGCCGACTATCACGCCCGCCAGTTTTCTGACTGACCGGCGTTCTGGCTGAGCCTATCCGGTTGCATCTGTCGGCCTCAACGCTGTCTGACTAAAGCCGAGCGCGAGCGACGAGGATACCCGTCCGCGCGGCAGTACGATAAGGAGGCAAAATTGGCTGACGGGAGACCGAAGATGGCGTTATCGCGAACCGACGAACTGAAAAAAGCGGCAGCAGAGAAGGCGGTCGAGCGCGTCCAAACCAACACCATCGTCGGTTTGGGCACGGGGTCTACGGCAGCGTTTGCCGTAAGCGCGATCGCCCATCGCATGGAAACTGAAGGACTGTCCGTCGTCGGCGTACCCACCTCCGAGCGCACCTACGAACAAGCCAAATCCCTCGGCATTCCTCTCGCGACGTTAGAAGAGCATCCCCAGCTCGATTTGGCGATCGACGGAGCGGATGAAATTGAGCTGGGTAGCCTTAACTTGATCAAGGGAGCTGGGGGCGCGCTCCTGCGGGAAAAACTGGTAGAAGTGAGCGCTAAAGAACTCATTATCGTGGCCGACCAGTCGAAAAAAGTAAAGCAATTGGGCGAAATCTTCGCGCTCCCCGTAGAAATCGTCCGATTTGGCTGGAAAAGCACGTTCTCTCGCGTAGAAGCATTGGGCGCTAAGCCCAAGCTCCGCCTAACCGATAGCGGCGAGCCGTTTATCACCGACGAGCAGCACTACATCATCGACTGCGCCTTCGGGCCGATGGCCGACCCCGTCGCCACGGCTGACGCGCTCAAAGGCACGGCGGGCGTGGTCGAACACGGCCTGTTCATCAACATGGCTTCAATGGCAATCGTCGCTACTGAGGACGGCATCGAAGTCCTCGAAAAAACTCGCTAAAGCGATCGCCTCTCCTTTCCAGCCCTTTTCCGGCCACGCCCCGCGCTGGAAAGGGGCTTTTTTCAGATTTCAACCCCAAAGCTCCACCCGCCATGCACCCGCATCTTCAGCGCATTACCCACGTTCACCTCAACGCGATCGCCAACGCGCCCGAACGGTTTGAGGCTCAATTTGTGAATCTCACCGAGCTGCCCAATTTGCCCAAAAATGCGGCCGCACTCGAACGCGGGCGGCAATTCCACCAAGTCATGCAGCAGCACTTCCTCGGCTTAGACGTGTCGCCCTTACTCGATGCCGATGCCGATCTCGATCGCTACTTTCAGGCGTATCGAACCAGTCCGCCAGAGTTGCTAGATGGCGATCGCCAGGCCGAGCGCGCCTTAACCAGCGCTTGCGGAGGGTTTCAGCTTTACGGCGTGTTGGATTTACTCGTGGAAGGAGGCGATCGCGCCCAGATCGTCGATTGGAAAACCTATCGTCACCCTCCTACGGTCGAGCATTTGCGACGACATTGGCAAACGAGACTGTATTTATATCTGCTGGCTGACAATTTTGAGGGCGATCGCGCTGCCCTATCGATGACTTACTGGTTTGCAGAAGCGCCCGAGCATTCGGTTGTAATTCCTTACAGTCAGGCCGATTACGATCGCGATCGGGCTGACATCCAGCATTTGCTCGATCGTCTGCAACAGTGGTTGCCCGATCGCTTTCCCACTCAGGCGATCGCGCCAACTCCGGCTCTTGCCGTTGAAACGATGCCCGAACTGCCGCTGCCCTAGTCCCCCGTTGCTCGCGAGCTGCATTCATTTAAACCCATCCGCCGCGACTGGCTCGCAATGCTGCCGCCACCCGTGCAAGTGGACTTCAGGAGGGTCTACTCGGAGATTCTCAATCGATGGCTGGATACCAATCCAGTCTCGGTGCTCGGCTCGGCTTTCGAGCCTGTGGGAGTCCTCGGCTGAACGACACAATATCGACAAACGATCGCTCGACTAATCTCGAAAGAAGAGCCACGAGCGATCGCCGCATAAATCCGACTGAGCATCGAGGGAAGGGCTAAAGATGTCACGTTCTAGAGCGCCCTCTCTCGATCGCGCTTAGCTCAAGGCGAGGGCGCGAACTGCATCCAGCGAGTACTCGCGCAAGAGTGTGCCGTTTTCGTAGACGGTGGCGAGCTGGGACTCGGGGTGGGTTTGTTGGTTGTCTAATTTGACGGTGAGATAGCGATCGCCCTCTTTCACCAAATCCAAGCGTCCGGCTTTGCTGCGCTTGCCGGGGTCGGTGGCGGGATCTTTGAACACGTCTCGTTCTTGGCCGTTCACCGTAACGCTGCTGCATTTGTAGGCGAACTTTTGGGTGTCGCGGTTGACCTGTTGCAGTAAGGCTCCACCCATGCCGAAGGCGACGTTGGAGGTGCTGAATCCCGATTTGGAAATGTCGTCGAGCACTCGTTCCACCATGCGAGGATTCATGCCGTCGCCCTGGATGATGCGGACGGAGTTCAACACTTTGTAGCCTTTGGCGTTGAGCGTGCTGCCGAAGCGATCGTCGAGCAGGTGCAAAATGCGATTGACGACAACGGGAGGATTGCCAGAGTCGGGGCGGATGAC
>JBCBTL010000008.1:0-14294 GCA_039818705.1 Cyanobacteria bacterium J06639_1 | reverse complement strand
CGCTTTCGAGGGTCAGCGGGTCGGGAATGGGGAGCTGCTGTTGGCGATCGCCCGCACTGACCACGAGGGTGTTATCTGAAATCACTTCGAGTTCGCGGGTGCGAACGGGGTCTTTGCGCGGGTCGAGAAAGTCAAAGGAAAACTGGGCGGGATTGAGTTTTTGATAGCGTTCGAGCTGCTGGCGCAGATACGCCGCTGGCGAGCCCGTGCTGACGGCTGTGACGCGCACGGGCTGCTCTAAAGTGCGAATGACTGTTTGCGTTTGGGGAGAAAGCCGAGCCACCCCCGTTTCTGAGATGTCAAATTCAGCCGAATAGCGCGCGCCCAGGAAGTTCGCAATCCCGAGAATCACCACCACCGCCGCCACCGCCACGAGAATATTGGCGTTCGATTGGGTGGATCTCAGTCCGAAAAAAGCTTGAATTTGAGGAATGTGGGTGCCGATCCAGCCTGCGAGCAGGAGAGCGCCAATGCCAAGGGGCAAAAACGACCAGCCCGACGACCAGCCGACAATGCCAGCTCCCAAAAACAAGCCAACCGCGATCGCGCCGAGGCCAACGGGAGCTAACCAATCAAAGCCTTTCATTCATATACCTCTACCACTCGGACAGGATGCTGCCAGGTGTACGGCCAATAGAAAAGCAGCATGATTCGATCCAACCAGACACGGTACACGAGGAGTAGCGCGATCGTCAATTTGCACGTGACACTCACGAGGCTGAGGCGCGCAGGACGAATCTAGATTGCCTTGCAAAAGACAGGCCACAAACAATTGCTCCGTGAGCCCCATAAAAGTCGCCCTATAAAAGCCCTATAAAATACGAAGGGGCGAGCGGTTTTCTCGCGATCGCCTGTGGTGCAGACAGCTCGTGGCGGACACCCGTGCTGCGCACAGAGACTGGTATGGACGAACAGTGGTGTGGGGTGAGATCGATGCGATCCGAACGGTTCTGGCAGCTTAGATTGACGCAGCGCACGCTTGCTGCAGTGGCTCTGGGGGCGGGGATAGGGGCGATCGCCTCCTGTGGCTCCCAGACCAGTACTCTAACGACCTCACCTCCGAACACCACAACCCAAGCGGTTTCCGCTGCGGGAGAGGAGGGCGATCGCGCCTCGCTGATTTTTCAAGGGGATGCGAACAGCATTACGGCGGCTGATATTGCACTGGTCTTGGCGAAGTCCTATCTTCCCGTCGATCCATCGGAAGCGATGTTGCAAGAGGCGGCTGGAAATTTATTGGTGCCGACCGAGCTTCTTCGCAGCCTCGATCCACTGCCCACCAACACGAATGCCAATTTTGCAGAAGTGACGGGAGAACCGGCTGATCTGATTACGCTCGAAGATGCCGCAGTCGTTCAGGCAGCGCTGGGCAGACAGCGGGGCGATCGCTCGCCTGAGAATTTGGCTGCAGATGTCGAGCGACTGCTCAATTTGGTCGGACTGACCGTGCGGGCTGTGCCCGGGGAAGCATTGCCCGGCCCAATCGTTGCGACATTGGATGTGGGCAATGCACAACTGATTGAGGGTCGCTTGGAAGATGACGATCGGGATAATCCAACGCGACCGGGCTCGAAAAGCGATGACTATTTGTTGGGTAATGTGCCGCTCACCAGTGCAGTGCGGGTGGATTTGAACAGCGTGGACTTTGACGCGCGCATTCAGGTGCTCGATGCTGGCAACCAGTCTTTGCTGAGCAACATTGAGGATGGCGGAGCTGTCAATAGCGCGCAACTCGTTTTCATCCCTGAAGCCGATCGCTCGTATGTCATTCGCGCTACGGGTGGCTCAGGCGAGCTAGGAGACTATGCGCTGCGTGCTTTCCCCCTAGATGCTCCTATTCTCGCCCTGTCCCCAACGACTCCTTTTTTGGGACAGCTCGATGCCTCTGACGACAGGTTTGGGGGCGATCGCTTCGCAGATTACGTCCGCATCGCCCCCGCTGCAGAAGAAAGAGTGATTACTCTCGATCTCGAAGCTTTAAGTAGCAATCTAGACTTGCAACTCCAGGCGATCGTAGGGAATACAGGAGAAGTTGAGGCAGAGGACAACAATACAAGAGGCAATGCTCGACTCACATTTACGGCAGCTCCCAACATCACTTACCTCCTCCGCATCACCAGCAATACTCCTCAGACGGGCAGCTACAGGCTGTCGGCTCAGGCAGTCGAATCTCCACCGGCTCCAGACATTATCAACGTTTCGAGCAGCCTCATTAATGACGTGCTGAGTTTTGAGGTGACGTTTGCAGAGGCAATCGACCCGTGGTCTACTTCTGCTACGTCTGGCAACCCGATCGCGGGCATTCTCTACTTCGATATCGACCAAACCCCCGCCACCGGAGAACTTATCGCAGGAGATTTGCTCGGGTCAGATGCTTCGATTGACCTGACGACCCAGGCTGATTTTATTAATTCTGTCGAACTGGTCAATTTTGAATCGAACCTCACTCAGGCTCTAGTACCGATCGCGTTTACTGAAAATAGCTTCAGAATCGAACTGCAGTTGAGCGACCTCTCAGCCATCATCGGTCGCCCCGAGAATGGCATCGTTAACTACCGCTTCGACATCCTGAATTTGCAGAGCAAGGGAGATATCGTTCCTGACCAAGGTGTGGGCACTGCTCCTGAATTGCTGGACGATCCCGCAGACGACATCATCGATTTGACGGGGATGGCTGCAGCGACGCGCGTGCGGCTTCAGCAAGTACCATCATTCCAATCCGCAAATCCTGCGGTAGACTCTGGCACGCCATAGAAGCCCTCACAATCGCGCCTCAGCCGAGGGAATAGGGCGATCGCCTTTCTTTTTTTCGTTCTCTCGCTGTTTTTGGGCGACTCGCTGCTGAATGCGTTCGATCGCTTCTGCACACCACGCCGCCCAGCCCGATTCGTAGCGAATGCCGCAGCGAAAAGTGAGGTACTGAACGAATTCGCTATCTGAAAGGGAGTCGGGGTTGGCAAAGCGATCGCGCTCGTTTGCTCGCAACACCTCTAATTTTTCTTCGTGAATGGCCTGACGGCGTTGCAATTCTGTCAGCATGGCATCCGGGGCGATCAGGTGGCTGCCTCGCATTTTGACCATCAAATCTTCCCGCACGGACATCGGATCGGCGGGTTCGGTCAGCCATTCTACGAGTTTGAGCTTGCCCGCCGCCGTGATGGTGTAGAGCTTTTTGTTGGGGCGACCTTCCTGCGCGATCGTCTCGGCTTCAACGAGCCCCTGACCGTCGAGCTTGCTGAGTTCGCGATAAATCTGCTGGGGGGTAGCCTGCCAGTAATGGCCGACGCATTCGTCGAACTCTTTACTGAGGTCGTATCCGCTGTGGGCGCTTTCAGCGAGCAGCATCAAAATCGTGTGGGATAGCGACATGAACCCCTGTTGCATACGGGACTTTTTGATTATACGCTTTTGCACATAGTCAATTTGTTGATTAATCAATAAATTGTGTTGCATGACATCGCATAGGGGAGCAACGCGATGAGCGGACGTGCTGAGTTACAGGACGCACCAGCGGCAGACGAACGCTTAGAAGAAGACTCGTCAGATTTGGGTACGACGCGAACGAACTGGAGCAGATCGCGACATAACATCGGGTGGGCGATCGCGTTATCCGCGTTGGCGGCAGGCAGCGCGATCGCGCTCAGGTCTGGCATTCTGCAAGACTCATCGAATGCAGTAGAGGCTGTTGCCGTAGCTCCCGCTATCCCTGTCCAGACGGTGAGCGTCGAACCTGTATCGGCCTATCAAACGGTGCGAGAGTACACCGGAGACATTGAGGCGCGGCGGACGAGCGAAGTAGGGTTCGAGCGGGCGGGGACGTTAGTGGCGATCGCCGTGGACGAAGGAGATTCTGTCGCTGCCGGAACCGAGATCGCCCGTTTGGACGCGCGCAATTTCACGGCGCGGCGACGCGAATTAGAAGCCCAGCGGGCACAAGCGCGGGCGGTGCTGATGGAGTTAGAGGCGGGGCCGCGAGTGGAAGATATTGCCGCAGCAGAAGCAAACGTCCGAGATTTAGAGGCGCAGCTCGACCTAGCGCGATCGCGCAATCAACGGCGCGCCGACCTGTTTCGCGAAGGGGCGATTTCGCGAGAAAACTTAGACGAAACTGCTTCGTCTGAAGCAGCTCTAGAAGCACGGCTACAGGCGGCGAAAAGCGGACTGGAGGAGCTAGAGGCAGGGACGCGCAGAGAGCAAATTCTGGCACAGGAAGCTGCCGTGCAACAGCTCGACGCTCGGATTGCGTCGGTGGATGTGGACTTAGCCAAAAGCATCGTACGCGCGCCGTTTTCGGGTCGAATCTCGACACGTCACGTGGATGAAGGGGCGGTCACGGGAGCAGGACAGCCGATTGTCAGCGTGATGGAGGGTGGTACTGTCGAGGCGCGGATCGGCGTGCCCGCAAATGCGATCGCCTCTCTCTCAACAGGCAGTCGCCAACAGGTAACGGTGGGCGATCGCCGCTACGAAGCCACCGTGAAGGCAATTCTGCCCGCCCTAGACGAATCGACGCGCACGGTGACGGCGGTACTAACCCTCGAACCGGGGGCGATCGCCTCACCGGGAGAGATCGCGCGCTTGGCACTGACCGAGATGGTTCCGACGAGCGGCTATTGGCTCCCGACAGCGGCGCTGGTGCAGGGAGAGCGAGGGCTGTGGTCGAGCTACGCGATCGCCTCCGTCAGCAACACTCCATCTACGACCCCAGCAGCATCCCCTACAGCCAATGAATACGTCGTGGAAGAGCGCAGTTTGGAAGTGCTGCACGTCGATGGCTCGCGGGCGCTGGTGCGGGGGACGCTGCAGCCGGGCGATCGCGCGATCTCGGGGGGTATTCATCGCATCGTGCCGGGGCAGCGGGTGCGATTGGCAGACGTGAATTAATCCGAATTGAAACTGAGAGCGATCGCGCAGCAAGGGAAATCGACCGATGTGGAATCTGTTCTATCGCAACACGCAGCTCTTGTTGCTGACGCTGTGCCTGATTGCAGTGTGGGGACTGGGAGCCTTCTTCACGCTACCCAGACTGGAAGACCCGGAGCTGGTGCAGCGCAATGCCGTCATTACAACGCTGCTTCCGGGGGCGAGTGCGGAGCGAGTCGAAACCCTCGTCACCGATCGCATTGAAGAAGAGCTGTTCGACGTAGAAGAAATCGACCACGTTGAGTCTGTCTCGCGTCCCAGTTTTTCCACGGTTCAAGTCGAGCTGTCGGACACTGCGACGGGGGTTGATGAAATCTGGTCGCGGGTGCGAGACAAGCTGGATGATGCCATTCCCTTGCTGCCAGATGGGGCGCTCGAACCCGAATTCGAGATTTCGGAGGTGAAAGCGAACGCGCTGATTACGTCGCTGACTTGGCAGCTCGATACGCCGCCCAACTACGCCATTTTGGGACGCTGGGCTGACCAGTTGGAAGACGCATTGCGGGTGATTCCCGGTACGGAAAGCGTGGATGTCGTCGGCGCGCCTGCAGAAGAAATCGTGGTCGAAGCCGATGCTGCCGCCCTCACGACCCTGGGATTGACCGTTACCGATCTATCCCAGCAGATTGCCAGCAGCGATGCCAAAGTGACGGCGGGGCAGTTGCGATCGCCGCAAAGCGACCTGTTATTTGAAGTCACCGACGAACTCGACTCCCTCGATCGCATTCGCAACATCCCGATCCGCAGTGGCGGAACGAATAACGGCCAGTTCTCGCGCTTAGCGGATGTGGCGCGAGTCGATAAAGGTATCGTCGATCCCGCTTCGGCGTTAGCTTCGGTAAGTGGTCGTCCGGCGGTTGTGGTGTCGGCGATCGTGCAGTCGAGCGAGCGTTTGGATGTATGGGCTGCTCGGGCTGAGACCGTGTTGGCCGAGTTCGGCGATCGCCTCCCCGCTGGCATCGAACTGACCACCTTGTTCGAGCAAAGCCCCTACGTCGCAGCTCGGCTGGATACCGTCCTGAGTAATTTGGCGATCTCGGCGGTGTTGGTAGTGGGCATTGCCGTCTTTCTGATGGGCTGGCAGTCGGCATTGGTAGTGGGCTCGGCGCTTCCCCTCGCCACGCTGATGGTGTTCGGGGGCATGAGCATTTTGGGGGTGCCTATTCATCAAATGTCGGTGACGGGCATCATCATCGCGCTGGGGTTACTCATCGACAACGCGATCGTGATCGTGGATGAAGTGTCCCACGAGCGCGAGGATGGTTTTACGGCGGGAGAGGCGATCGCCCGCAGCACCCGACACGTCGCCGTTCCCCTGCTCGCCTCCACCCTGACAACGGTGCTCGCGTTTATGCCGATCGCGCTCGCACCGGGCGGCACGGGAGAATTTACCGGCACGATCGCCGTCAGCGTCATTCTGGCGGTGTTTAGCTCGCTATTTCTCGCGCTGACCGTCATTCCCGCCCTTGCTGGGCGCATGTATCGCCTTCCCGGTCGCAGCCGCGTGCCTCGGGTGTTGCGAGATGGATTTTCACACCCGCGCCTGACCTCCTGGTATCGTCGCTTTTTGCGCGGTCTGTTCTCCCGACCCGTGCTGGGAGTGTTGCTGGCGCTAGTGTTGCCCGCGATCGGATTTATGAGGGCGGGAACGCTGGCGCAGCAGTTCTTTCCCCCCACCGATCGCAACCAGTTCTACATCAACTTCGAGCTTCCCGTTCAGGCTTCGCTGACGGAAACTCAGTCAGAAGTGGCAAAGGCACGAGACCTAATTCTGCAGCAGCCCGCCGTCACCGACGTGCATTGGTTCGTGGGCGAAACTGCGCCGACGTTTTACTACAACGTCGTCGGTCAGCGGGAGAATGCGTCTAACTTCGCCCAAGCCTTCGTACAGCTCGAACCCGGTGTTTTACCGCAAGCCACCATCCGCAGCCTCCAAACCGAATTGGATGCAGCTTTCCCACAAGCCCAAGTACTAGTCCGTCAGCTCGAACAAGGCCCGCCGTTCGCCGCGCCGATCGAAATCCGCTTGTACGGCCCCAATTTGGATGTTTTGCGCGATCTAGGCAACCAACTGCGGGGCGTGTTGGCTCAGGTGCCCGACGTGCTGCACACGCAAGCGACGCTCGCCGAGGCTTTGCCTAAACTGGGCTTGCAACTGGACGAAGCCCGAGTCCGTGCGGCAGGCTTCGATCGCGCTGGCATCGCCCGACAACTGGATGCCACGCTCGAAGGCACCCTCGGCGGCTCTGTCTTAGAAGACACCGAAGAGTTGCCCGTGCGGGTGAGACTGGCCAATCGCGATCGCGCCAGCCTCGATCGCATTGCCTCAGTGAATTTGTTGCCTGACGCGCCATCCGCTAGCGGCAGCAACCGCGTCCCCCTCGCAGCGTTAGGAAATATCGAGTTAGTTCCAGACGTTGCGGCGATCGCGCGGCGAGACGGTCAGCGCGTTAACACCGTTCAGGCTTACATCACGGCTGGAGTGCTGCCCGCCGAGGTGCTCGCTCAGTTTGAATCGGCATGGCAGGCTAGCGGGATAGAATTTCCCCCCGGCTACAGCTTCGAGTGGGGGGGCGAAGCCGAAGCGCGCAGCTCGTCGATTGGCAATCTCTTTTCGACCGTGGGCATTCTCGGCGTGTTGATGGTGGCGACGCTGGTGCTTTCCCTCGGCTCATTTTGGCTAGCGGGGATTATTGGGGCGATCGCGATCTCCTCAGTTGGCCTGTCCCTATTCGCCCTCAGTACCTTCGGCTATCCTCTCGGTTTCACCGCCATCTTGGGCACGCTGGGTCTAATCGGCCTTGCCATCAACGATTCCATTGTCGTTATCTCTGCGCTGAGAGCCGACCCCCACGCTCGCGTTGGCGATGCGATTGCCATCGAAACCACGATCGTGCGCGGTACCCGCCACGTCATCACCACCACCCTGACCACCATTGCTGGGTTTTTCCCCCTGTTGCTCGATCGCTCCGGGTTCTGGCCGCCTTTGGCGATCGCGATCGCGGGAGGCTTGGGGGGTGCCACTCTGCTCGCGCTTTTCTTCGTCCCGTCACTTTATTTGCTATTGGTGCGCTGGGGCTGGATGCAGGTGGAACCGGAAAAGAGCGATCCACTCCTCGATGGCACCCCCGAACTCATCACCAGTGGTGTCTGAACCCGCGCAATGGCTGAATCGGAGATGCGCGATCGCTCTCAAAACTTGACATCGCGCATCTCGCTTGCCGTTGGGCTTCGGACTACTTCGGCTCGAAGTCGAGGGAGATGGAGTTGATGCAGTAGCGCAAGCCCGTGGGCGGGGGGCCGTCGGTGAAAACGTGACCTAAATGCGCGTCACAGACGGCACAAAGAACTTCCGTGCGGCGCATGAATAGGCTGTTGTCTGCCTCAGTTTTGACGTTCTCGGGGTTGATGGGCTTCCAGTAGCTCGGCCAGCCCGTGCCCGAATCGAACTTGGTATCAGACTCGAACAGTGGCGTGCCGCAGGAGGAACATTTGTAGATGCCTGTGGCTTTGTTGTCGTGGTACTTGCCCGTGAAGGCGCGTTCGGTTCCTTTTTGACGGGCGACTTTATATTGCTCGGGAGTCAGCAATTCGCGCCATTCTGCATCTGTTTTTTCCACTCGATTGGGCACGATGTCGCTCCTGAAAATGCGGCTTTTCCACATCCTACCGAGATGGCGATCGCCTACGGGTACGGTCATCGCTACCCGCAGCCACGGGAAAATTCTATTGGTAGGGTGGAGTCGAACGCTCCCTCCGAGTGCAGATACTCCGGGCGCGAATATTCAGACCTGCCGCAAGCACTATGCGAAAGTCATTCGATCGCCTGTTGGGACGACGCTGGGGAAGCGTCGTGCGGGGGTACTGGACGTGGTGGCGCGATCGCGCGCTCGAACGCGGGGGACGAACCGCCGTACGCGAAGCCATGCAGGCGTATCGCGCCATGCAGGAGCAAGTCGAGCAGCTCGCCCGCACCGTGCGCGACCAGGAGCAGGCCTGCGATCGCGCCGAACGACTTTATTTGGCTAAAATTCGCGACTATCGCGGCTGCGAGCAGCAGCTTCAGCAGGCTCGCCAAGCCAACGATGCGACGCTCGAACGCACGGTAGTGTATCGAGCGCAACGCCTAGAACGCATCCTGCCCCAACTCATGGACAATGTGGAGCGGGGCGATCGCTATTTGCAGGCGGCTCGCCAGACGTTGCTCCAGGAAACCGAGCGGTTGGAAACCTATCGCTATCACCTGCACGAGTTGGTCGAGCGAGATCGCGCCAATCAAACCCTCTCCACCCTGGTACGAGTGACATCCTCTGAAGGGCAAAAAACGCGCGATCGCTTCGATCGAGCCAAAGCAGCAGTCGAACACCGTCAGGACTACACGCAAGCGCTTTACGACCTCGGCGAGCCGCAGTGCGACCGCAAATCTCAGCGACCTGATGCATTATTGGAGAAGTCTTCCCGTTCGCGATCGCTAGATTCTGGTGTTGAACTCAACTCTGAAGCTGATTCTGACTCGCGATCGCCCGCTGGCCCCTCGCAAACATCCCCACCGATATCACCTCTGCAAGCCATTCCGCCGCTGCGTCGTCCGAACCGCTCGACTTGAGGAGTTGCTTAGCCTCGTTCATTTCGTTTGTTTGCTCGATGCGCGCCTAATTTGCACTTGATTCGCTGTTTTCATCGCCAGGAACCATTGTCGTGACCGCTCGCAAATCTTCCTCGGGTACCTCTCGTCGTCGTCAAGCCAAAACCACCTCCACATCTGCGAGAACGCGAACTCCCGTTGCCAAAGGTAAGCATCGTAGCTCGACCGTAAAACTCGCTGCCCCCGAACATTATCTCAATCGAGAATTAAGTTGGCTGCAGTTTAATGCTCGCGTGCTGCACGCAGCCGAAGACGAACGCACCCCCTTGCTAGAACGTCTGAAATTTCTGGCGATTTTTACTAGCAATCTGGATGAATTTTTCATGGTGCGCGTGGCCGCAATCAAGCAGCAGATTGCCGCTGGCGTGACCAAAAAGACCCCCGACGGATTTACTCCTCAAGAGCAGCTCGATCTGATTTTTGAGACGCTACGCCCAATGGTCACTCGCCAGCAGGAGTGTTTCGAGAAGCAAGTCCGGCCCGCGTTGGAAACCGAAGGCATTCGCATTCGCAACCATGCCGAGCTGACCGCGGCCCAGAAAAAATACCTGCACGAGTATTTTGAGGCGCGGATTTTCCCCGTTCTGACCCCGTTGGCGGTAGATCCCGCTCACCCCTTTCCCTACATCTCCAATCTCAGCCTCAACTTGGCCGTGGTCGTCTTCGACCCAGAGACAAAGGCCGAACATTTTGCTCGCATCAAAGTGCCCAGTAGTTTGCCGCGCTTCGTGCCGTTGAAAACCGGAACGCAATTCGTTCCGATTGAAGAAGTCATCGCGCATAATTTGCAACCGCTGTTCAACGACATGACGGTTCAGGACTACTATTGCTTCCGCGTCACTCGCAATGCCGACTTAGAAATTGAAGAAGAAGAGGCAGACGATTTGCTCCAAGCAATCGAGCAAGAGTTGCGTCGCCGTCAAATTGGCAAGTCTGCCGTGCGCATGGAAGTATCGGCAAGCTTAGACGATCGCATTCGCGAACGGCTGCAAATGGAGTTGGAACTCCAGGAGCGCGATATTTACGCGATCGAAGGGCTGCTGGGCTTGAACGACCTGATGGGGTTGATGAAACTCGATTTTCCCAAGCTCAAAGACATGCCCTGGCATCCCGTCATCCCGCCGCGCCTGCAAGCCCTCGATCGCCGCGACGACGGCAGAGATTTGTTTGCCGAAATCCAGGCCGGAGACTTACTCCTGCATCATCCCTACGATTCGTTTCACGCCACCGTCTTGCGATTCATTGAAGCAGCGGCGATCGACCCTCATGTCTTGACCATCAAGCAAACCCTCTATCGCACCTCTGGCGACTCGCCCGTCATTAAAGCCCTGATTCGAGCTGCCGAACTGGGCAAGCAAGTGGCCGTTCTGGTCGAATTGAAAGCGCGGTTTGACGAAGAGAACAATATCGTTTGGGCGAAAAAGCTGGAGCGCGCCGGAGTTCACGTCGTGTACGGCCTCGTGGGACTGAAAACCCACACCAAAATCTTGCAGGTGGTACGGCAAGAGGGCGATCGCCTTCGCACCTACTTTCACATCGGCACGGGCAACTATAACCCCAAAACGGCTTCACTTTATACCGATTTGGGCGTTCTAAGCTGCAACGACGACATCGGAGCGGACTTGACCGACCTATTTAACGTGTTGACGGGGGTCTCCCGACAGCGCGCGTATCGACAATTGCTGATCGCGCCGACGACCCTGCGATCGCGCATGGTGGAACTGATTCGCCGCGAAATCGAGCACCAGTCCAAAGCCGCGAATAATGGCAGCACGGGCGGTCGCATCATCGCCAAAATGAACGCTCTCGTCGATCCCTACATCATTTCCGTGCTCTACGAAGCCGGTCGTGCCGGGGTCGAAATCGATCTGATCGTCCGAGGCATTTGCTGTTTGCGACCGGGTGTACCAGGACTGAGCGAGAGCATTCGCGTCACCAGCATCATCGGTCGCTTTTTGGAACATTCCCGCATTTTTTGGTTCGGCAATGGCGGCCAAGAGGAGCTGTACATCGGCAGCGCCGACTGGATGACGCGCAATCTCGATCGCCGCGTCGAGGCCGTGACTCCCGTGCGAGATCCAGCCCTGGTGCAGAATATCCGTGAAATGTTAGACATCATGCTGGCCGACAACTGCCAATCCTGGGAACTCCGTGGCGACGGCAGCTACACGCAGCGCCGCCCCGCCGAGGGGGAAGAGTCCAAGGGCACCCACGCGATGCTGATGGGGCGATCGCTCTCATCCCAACTGCCTAACGTTTAACTCCACGCCTAATTCCTCGCCCCCGCTCCCTTGCGCCCGATTTTTTTAATTCTTTTCGTAACAACGTGCGAACAAATGTTGCTCGTCGTGTCGCCCGATGAAAGGGGCGAGAGCGTTTTGGGCACAATCCTTGTGTAACAATTCGAGCGCGATGGCTAGCTCTTGACGGTTTCGTAAAGCATCGAGATGCTGACTGCGCTTGAGGTCTGGATAGCTAAGTCATCCTCGGCGACTCGACCGTCGCTGACGTTTTTATCGAATTCTCAGTTCCGATTCAGCATGAACTCTGCCTTGCAGACCTAGTCTGTGGAGAGTTCCAAATGTTGCGCGCGATCGCGCGCACACCTGCTCAGCTTCGCAGTGGAGCGAGCGCCCTACCACCTTTCGGGACGCGACTGCATCTCAGAAGATGGGGGCTATGTCATTCCTTGCGAAAAGTCCCGCCATTTCTGGGATTGCGATGTATGTTAAGAATAGTTACACTTTCGAGCATTGCTTCTCATTCTTGCGAAAAATGTTGACACCCACAGCGGATACACCCGCCATCCCAAACCATGAAGTCTGATTCCCCCACGCGCATTTTGGAGCAGTACCTACTCGATCGCGGCATCGTTGACGATCGCGAGCTGCGCGTGGCGAAGAAAATTCAAGCCAACGAGCAGGGGCCGCTGCTGATGATTCTGCTGCGGTTAAATTTAATCGACGTGAACCAGCTCTCGAATCTGTGGGATATTGAGGCGGCGGCAGCCTGGACGTAGATCCGGTTTTAGAGATCTACTCGCGCTGCACGTCACCGCGCCCCCTGTCATCTCAGGCACTGTGTCATTTCAAGCACTATGTCATTTCGGACGACTTGACCGTGTTAATTACTCTGGATGCTCGGACGTTCTCCCCCTCCGAATTCGAGCTGTCCTTCGAGAATGCGGTATTGATTTCCCATTGCGATCGCCAGTCGTGGCCTTCGCTCTATGAATGTTTGACCCGCAAGGTTTTGGCCAGAGCGCGAGTCTCGACCTACGCGAGCGGCACGGAAGCTCGGGAGATGGCGCTGGCTGACCTGGAGGAGTGGTGGCGCGATCTCGACATTCCTGAGGATGGGTGGAGTTGCTACATCCCACCTCAGCGCGACGCGATGTTGAACGCACTGGCGCGGCTCGTGGATATCGTGGCCACGCTGCGATCGCCTGACGGGGGCTGTCCGTGGGATCGAGCGCAAACGCCCATTTCGCTGACCCCCTACGTGCTCGAAGAAGCCTACGAAACGGTCGCGGCCATTCGCATCGGCGATCGCCAAGAGATCGTGCAAGAACTCGGCGACTACTTATTTCAAGTGGTGCTGCAAGCGCAGATTTTTAGCGAAGAGCGAGCCTTTTCTTTGGCCGATGTTGCCGATTCCATTTCTGACAAGCTGATTCGCCGTCACCCCCACGTTTTCGGCCCCGATGCGGGCGAGATTCCGGTCGAAGATATCAAGCGCAACTGGGAAACCATCAAAGCTGCCGAACGCGCGGAAGAAACTCTAGAAGACAAGCTGCATCACTACGCCACCACGCTGCCTCCCCTAATGGCGGCGACCAAAATTGCGAAAAAGCTGGTGCGGCAGCGTCTCATTGCCAGCGATCGCGCGATCGCCGCAGAGCACTTGAGAACTGCCCTCGCTCGCCTCGACCCCCTGCCTGAGCCTCAATCTGACAGCGCTGGTGGTGCTGCGCTCGGAGAACTCTTGCGCGCGAGCGTGTTGCTCGCCTGCCACCTCAACCTCGACCCTTCTGTGGCTTTGCAAGAGGCGAATGAAGTGTGGGTTCGGGACGCCGTTAACCGCGTTCGGCCAAAAGGGTTTTAACGCGATCGCACCATGTCAGCCACCCCGCCTCGAACTGAATGCCTTGCAGCAGCGTCGCGTATTGAAACTTAGCGGATTCGGGCAACTCGTCGGGATGAGCGAAGTACTGGGTTTCGAGCTGACGATAGGCGTTCAACTTCGATTGATGCATCTGGCGGTGGCGGTCTAATTCCTCAAACAAATGCGATCGTGGCACCAACTGTCCGGCAAAAAGCTTCACCAACAAGTCATCCCGGAGGGGAGCGATATTGCTAGGCTGTTCGATCCATTCGATCAGCGCTTTTCTGCCAGCTTGCGTCATGTCGTAGAGCTTTTTATCCGGCTTGCCCTCCTGCGGCACGACCGTAACCTGCGCCCACCCCTGTGCCTCCAGCTTCGCCAGTTCGCGATAGATCTGCTGGTGGCTGGCTTTCCAGAAAAAGCCCACCGACCCCTCAAAGCGTTTGGTGAGGTCGTAGCCACTGCAAGCGCCGTCGAGCAAAAACGTCAGAATGGCATGGGAGAGAGCCAAGCGATCGCCTCCTTGACGTATTCCATTAGTTGCATATAGGATAGCGTCATCGAGTTAATGCAAATGCTCTAAACGTGACTGGCGCGATCGCGAGTGAATGCGTGCCTTGCC
>JBCBTL010000007.1:0-14295 GCA_039818705.1 Cyanobacteria bacterium J06639_1 | reverse complement strand
ATATCGCAACTTAAGATTTTCGACTGTTGGTTGGTGCAGACTGCTGTGCGAGTTCTTCTACGGACTCGGAGCGATCGCTGCATGTAAGTGATGCATGTCAAAGCGGCAGAGGTTTTCGCATCTGGTCCGCAATGTCGAGCGAACTAAAAGCGAACGGAGAGATGAAATGAAGCAGCGGGATACGGTATCGGCCTATGGATTTCACCTTATGGGAGATCTAAACCAGGATGCGATGACGACGAGTAATTCCAACCCCTTGCGCGTCACTTCTCCCGCTTCAGAATTCACCTTCGGCTGGGGCGACGCTCGCCAGACCATTTGGGCTCGTGCTGGCAATGACTATTTGTCTGCTTTCAACCCAACGACAGCGGGGGACGGCCAAACCCACATCGATCGCTTTCTCGGCGATGCGGAAGAAACCTTGTCCGGGTCTAGTACTCGCCTGTTTTCGGATGTATTCATCCTTGGCGACTACAACATTCCCTATTACGTTGATGCCAAAGGGGCTAGGCTGCAGTACGCGGTTGTAACTGATTTCGATCCCGTCTCGGATCGCATTCGTCTTTACGGCGATGCCAGTAACTACCAGCTCGTGCAATCCTCCGATAGCCGTTATACGCTGTCCTGGATGGCGCCGAGCTCTGGTCGGCTCGACCTGATTGCCAATATCACTGTGATTGATGTGGGTGGCTTCGATCCCACAACCGATGTTCTCGACCTTAGCGAGCCATATTTTGAATTCATCGGCGATGAAGCTCCTGTCGCTGTAAACGAAAATGTCTACCAGTTTGGTACAACATCTCGCGACATCCCGAACGGCATTGTTGTGGATGCTGACGGCGATGTTATCGTCGTAGGCTCGACATCTGGCGACCTAGACGGTGACGGGGCTTCCACGTACGAAGGCATTGCTGACGCCTGGGTTGCAAAGTACGACCCAGACGGCAACCTACTCTGGTTCGACCAGTTTGGCTCGGAAGGTTACGACAGTGCTTCGAATGTCACTGTCGATGGCGACGGCAACGTCTACGTGACCGGTCAAACTACGGGGTATTTGGGTGAAGAGCCAGGTGGTGTCAATCAGGGCGCTCGCGACTACTGGTTAGCCAAATACGACACGGATGGCAACCAGATCTGGATCGAGCAGGCTACTGAAACGAATGATTTCGACTCCTTCGTTATCGATCCGCGCGATGGCACCGAAGTGGAAGTGCCAGCTACGGTTCAGGACGAATTATTCGATGTGAGCTTCGGCGTCGAAACGGACAGTGAAGGCAATATCTATCAGGGCGGACTGGTCGATCGCGGTGTGTCTCTTGATGCCATAGTCATCTCTGGCCAGATTATAGAAACCCCTGGGGAGGATCCGCAGCCCGTTTCACTAAGAGCTGAGGACGACTTTTTCCTCAATAAGTACGACAGCGACGGTAACCTAACTTGGCGCCGCGAGTACGGTAACCTCGGTCTGTTTGACGAGCAGTACGACATTGCGGTGGATGACGATGCTGACTTCATCTACGCGACCGGCTGGACGTATGGCGATTTAGGGTCCATTGACGGCGAAACGGACGAATTTCTCGGTTTTTACGACGTCTGGCTAGCCCAGTTCGATGCAGAAAACGGCGACCTCATCTGGCTCGAGCAGTTTGGCTCGGACGAGTTCGAGTTCTCTTGGGGGGTCGAGGTTGACAGCCAAGGGAATGCCTATGCTGTCGGTTGGACCTACGGAGATATCACAGACAACGATAAAACCGTTCTGGGCAACACCGAAGCTGACATTTGGATTTCGAAGTTTAACAATGAGGGCACCCAACTCTGGACGCAACAGTTCGGAACCCCTGGCGATGACGTGGCCTTGATTGGTGCGTTCCAAATCGGTCCAGACGACGGACTCTATCTGGCGGGCTACACCGATAACGACCTCGGCGGCGAGAACGAAGGCGAGACCGATATTTGGGTCGCCAAATATGACGATAACGGGAACGAGCAGTGGGTGCAGCAAATTGGCACGCAGCAGGCAGACTTTGCGTTCGATGTCGATTCAGATGGCACGTTCGTTTATGTCACTGGATTCACAGAAGGCTCGCTGGGGGCAGAGAATGTCGGCTCGACCGACGGAGTGATTATCAAGCTCGACGCAAGTACGGGAGAGATTCTCAACTTTGGCGATTCTCCCGAGCCAACGCCATTTGTCAATGAAATTGAGGGGACTGCGGGGAACGATCGCTTGCTCGGTTCGGTAAACAATGACAAGATTCTCGGCTTAGCAGGGCGAGATACGCTGATTGGCGATTTCAACGATGACTTGCTAGATGGCGGTGAGGGTAATGACCGGATGTCTGGCGGTGCGGGCAGCGATGGATTTATCTTCAGCGGCGACAATATCGGTTCCGATCGCATTACCGATTTTGTCACCGGCGAAGACCAAATCCTGCTGAGCAAAGCCACGTTTGCAGCGATCGGTGGCGAGATCGGCGAAGCACTGGCAGAAGGTGACTTCGCGGTTGTGGGCAGCAGACGCGAAGTCAAACGCAGCGAGGCCGAGATCGTCTACGATACGAGCCGAGGCAATCTTTTCTACAATCCGAACGGCGTAGACTTTGGCTTTGGTGAAGGCGGCGGCAAGTTTGCAACGTTGACAAATACCCCCCTCGATCTGACGGCGGCTGACTTTACCCTGATTGCTTGATATTCTCACGGCTAAAGCCAGTGGGATTCTTAGTTTCCTGAGACCACGTGAGGTGGATCGCCCGGATTGCTGAGACAACAGGCTGAGATGTTATCGCTAGAACGTTATCGCGAGCTTCTCATCATCTCAGCTCCGATCATTTCAGCTTTCAAGCCCGCTCGTGCAGCAAGAGAATTTCGGTAAACCGCGATGGGCAAATGGCTAGTTTACTCAGCGGGGTTTTTGGGCTTGTTCCTGGTCAACAACACGCTGTTGACCATGCTGCTCTTTCGCTACGATCCGGGTGCTTCTGAGGGGATGGAGTTGCCCATGCTTCTACCTGCAGTTCTGGTAGGCATTGCCATTTTCGCAACTCGCTGCGGTGGAGCCCTGCTTCAGCCTTGGGTCGGGTACATGTCGGATCGGGTGCAGAGTCAGTGGGGGCGGCGACGACCGTTTTTGGCTGCCAGTTCGATACCCTTGATCGCTACTTTCGTCCTGCTGTTCGTGCCGCCGCATGTATCGGGAGGCGCGATCGCGGCTTACCTCACTCTGCTGTTGTGCATCTTCTTTTTAATGGTGGCCGCCTATCAAGTGCCCTATTTGGCATGGCTACCCGACCTCGCCCCCACGTCCGAACGCCGAGTAAAGCTCGCTACGCTGTTGGCTTTGGCGAGTTTGTTGGGAACTGCAATGGGAGGCGTTGGGGCTCCGTGGCTCGTCGATCGCTTTGGGTTCGTACCGATGGCATTCGTGTTGGGCACCATTGGGTTTCTGGCTTTGACACTGCCGTTAATTCTGAGCGAAGAAACCGCGCGATCGCGTCCCGAACTCCTTTCTTTTTGGCAGTCCGTGCGCGTTGGCTGGGGGAACGTGCCGTTCCGAGTCTATGCAATGGGCATTATGGCCGCGTGGGTTGCCGTCAGCATGCTGACGGTTTGCTCTCCGTTTCTGGCCGTGGCCTTGCTGAATCGACCGCTCAGTTTTGGTGCAGCGATCAACGGGCTGGTTCTGGTCAGCGCTATGGGAGGATTTGCATGGGTACGCCCTCTGGTGCGGCGCTGGGGCAAAAAGACGACCTTTCAACTGTCGATGAGCTGGGCAGGATGTGGCATGGTCACGATCGCGCTGCTGCCCTTTTTAACCGGAACAACCCTCATGCCGTGGCTGTCGTGCCTCGCCCTTGGCAGCGTAGGCTTAGCAGGATTCTTCGTCCTGCCGAATGCCATGCTTCCAGACGCGATCGACGGCGGTACGACAGCTCGCTCGTCAACGCAGAGCGCGTTATACTTCGGACTTCGAGGATTACTCGTAGAAGCGAGCATCGGCCTTGGAGCCTTGCTTTCGGGTTTGCTTCTCATCTTTGGCAAAACGCCGTCTCAACCGTGGGGACTGCATTTGGCCTTGCTGATGGCAGGAGGGTGTGCGCTCTTTTCTGCCTGGATATTTTCGTTTTACACCGTGCGAGATTGACGATTTGCCTACAGTATTTCAGTAGTTTTATAGCGGACAAAGTTGCTGAGCGTATCACCAAGCCACATGCGATACAAAAACGTTGCGGCTTGTGGTAGACGAACCTAGCCATCTGGGTAAGACGCTCTCCATAGCAGTCGCTTATAGTCGAAATGTGAGCAGTCACGGAGTGAATCTCATGTTCGCAATCTCCACCAAAAAATTAGCGATCGCTGTTGCAGCCTCTTTGAGTTTGGTTGCCGCAGCAGGGTCTCAAGCTGCTGCCCAGATCGTGCGCACCGGCCCTAGTGGGCGTCAGGTCACCGTCGATCGCGAGGTCGATGGAGATGGTGTCAACACCGTTTGGACTGCCCCCGGCGGTCGTGAAGCCGGTTACCGAACGACCTACGAAGATGGGAAATTGATTCGGACGTGGCAAAACGGCAAAACGGTTGAGGTCGAGCGCACCTACGACGACGGCGCCGTCCGCACCATTCGGACTGGCCCCAACGGACGAGAAACAGGCTACACAACCCGTGGCGATGGCAACGGACGCCGCATTCGCACGTTCGATAACGGCTATCAAACCACCATCGACCGCGAGTTCGATAACGGCACGCTTAGCACCACCCGCACTGGGCCGAACGGTCGCTCGTTTCAGGTTGACAACACGATTGAAGACGGCCAGCTCGTGCGCACCGGTCCTCGGGGTAACCGCTGGACGCTCCGTCGCCTCCGCCGCTAGTTGATGCGGCAGATGCCGCGCATGCTGACGCATCCCGTTGATGTTTGCCACTTCGAGGTCGATATCCATGAGATCTGCCGCTGTCGCGCTTGCAATGTGTAGCTGTCTGGCAGTGGGGGGGCTTACGATCGCGGGTGCGTCAGCGCAGACAAATCCACCGGTTAATCCCTTCGTACCTCAGTCTTACTGGCCAGAAGGACACGGGACGTACGCGCAGCAATCCACGAGCTTCCCCGCCATTACCGAACGCGATCGCCTTGCAGTCGATACGCTTTCGCTCGACGGCCCGCAGCGAGGATACACTCCCTCGGGAACGATCTACACCGAACAGTACCCCACGGGTGAATACGTGTTCTGGGGAACCAACGGATCTCTGATTTATAAAGTCGTGCGCACCCCCACCGAGCTAACCCTCATTCCTGCGCGAAAAAGTCAGGTGAACTACGGGCGTGGCAGCGGTTACTGGGCCATGGATCGAGACCGCACCATGTATTTCCTCGATTCAACTCAGGATGCCATTCTGGCCTTGCGCGATCGCGATCCTGACGACCCCTACTCTGACATCGTGCTGCACGACCGCTTCGATATGCCTCGCGACGCGTGGAGTGGCGGCCCGCTGCGCGATCGGTTTTTAGGCATTAAGGTGCTGTACGGTGGCGACCTCATTTTTACCACTCGTCGCGGCACCATTGGTGTAGTCTCCCGGGATTTCTCTCAATTCAGCTACATCAAGCTTGGAGAACGCATTCGCAACAACCCCACCATCGACCGAGATAATATCGCGTATGTCCAGACGAGTACCCATCTGAAGAAGTATCGCTGGAATGGAGAGCAGCTCCAGGAACTCTGGTCGGTCTTCGTGGGCAATAGCGGTAGCGCGCCCACTCTCGTGGGTGTTGATTCCAATGAAGATCGTCTGATTGCCCTGACCGCTGGTTCCCAACCGCCAGAGCTGCTCTTGCTCTGGCGCGACGAGATTCCAAACAACTGGAATCTACCCGATCGCGATCCGCGCGTCGCAGGAATCGAACCTATCACGTTCGGTCGGTCTGACTATCAGGACCTCGGCCCGATGCAAAATTCACTGCTGGTCAGCGGCTACGGGATTTTTGCTGCTCGATGGAACGGTGTATTTCCGGGCTTATCACCGATGAAACCCGGCACCCAGAAGTTTGAATGGGATCCCCAAGAGCGCGTCCTGCGATCGCGATGGGATAATCCCAACATTTACATGCCCAACAGCATGCAGGCCATGAGTCGAGCGACCGACCTCATCTACGGTATTGGCATGCGCGATGTCAACGGCAGGCGCACTTGGGGGCTTAAAGGTATCGACTGGAACACCGGCGCGCCTGCGTTCTTTCATCCTTTAGGCCCCATCAGCGATCGCCGCTACAACAACAACGGCAGTGGCGTTCAGATCGGGCCTGACGGCGAAATTGTCACGACGTCCATGAACTCTGTTATTCGAATTCGTCGGGAACGTCCGTGAGTGACGAGCAAGCTATATTCTGGGTGGCGGCAGCGTCGAGAGCAGCGCGGTTGTATGATTTCTCCTTTGATTTACAACAATTGGTTGATCGCACCTCAGCCTGTCTTACAGCCTAGATTGCGGCTGTTCTGTTTCCCGTATGCTGGCGGTACGTCCCAAATTTTTCGCACGTGGCCCAACCACGTACCCGATGGGGTCGAAATCGTCGTGATCGAGCTGCCTGGAAGAGGACGACGGTTTCGAGAAAAATCCTTCGAGCGAGTATCTCCCTTAGTACGAGCTCTCGCTGAAGCGATCGCGCCTCACTTGACTATTCCGTTTGCTTTCTTCGGTCATAGTTTGGGAGCGCTAGTGAGTTTCGAGCTTGCACGCCTGCTACGCGAAACGTCAAACGTCCTACCCAAAGTTTTGTACGTATCTGCCCGTAAAGCGCCACAACTGCCTAAATCCCGAAGCATCTATCATTTACCCGACTCCGAATTCATAGCAGAAATTCAAAAATTCAATGGAACGCCGACGGCCATCTTCGAGAGTGAAGAGTTCAAGCAAATTTATTTGCCATCGCTCCGGTCTGATTTTTCAATCATAGATCGCTACGAATATGTGGAAAAAGCTCCACTTCCTTGTCCCATTGTGACGTTTGGCGGGCACAGCGATCGCGAGACTAATCAAGAAGACTTGGAAGCGTGGCAAGCCCAAACAAGTAGTCATCACGAGCTGCGTATGATGTCGGGGGGTCACTTCTTTATCAACACGTCAACTGTGCCACTGCTCGCCAGCATCTCAAGTGACTTAGGCCTCTCCTAAGGTTATGTGGCGCTGTCACATAGAAAGTGTCAGATCTGGGTAGCCAAATCTTACCTGAACGCTATCACCGCAATGTCTCCTGCCTCTATTGCTTTCTAAGCACCCTGGAATAAGGCTTCCAGTTCTTTCACTCCCTTCATGAAGTTCTTTCTGCGATCGTTGAGAGACACGAATTCTGCCATGCGCCTTCGCGGCCTCAAATAGTTGCCGACCTCATCCACCGCTCGACAGAATCTTTGCGCCGCATCGAATTCACCAAATCCCAGGGTCGGGTAATAGCGATGCTTGATGCGGCGATGACTTTGCTCCACCGGATTCGCCGTACAGGGGCGCACCTCGTGCTCGGTGGCTTGGCCCAGCTCTTCTTTGATCGCGCGTGGGTAAGAAGCCAGACCGTCGGTGGCGACTGTCTTGGGCTGCAACAGCTCAATGACACTCAAGCGAAAGCCCTATTGGGCAAAGGACAGCCCAAATCGTCCCATGTGGGTCAGCCCTTTGAGTTCGAGCGCGTCCATCGCGAGGTGCAAGGCAAAGGAGTGACCCTGGCGCTGGTGTGGCAAGAAGGCCTCGACCGAGGGGAATGGTCGTGTAGGGGTAGTTAAAGCGACGCTGTCATAAGGGGCAATAAGAAGATTAAGAAGCCTGAAACGACCAAAACTCGTTGTGAGATAGAGGTATTTCTCGCTTGATCGCATTTGTGCGTATAAATAAATACAGTCTGTGATCTTTATATAATCAGGGTTTCAGCCTTATTGCCCCTGGTAGCAGCTTCGCTTTAATCACCCCATGTACTGGGATTGATACTCATGGTGAATGCTCTTCAAATGAACAACCCAACATCGACGTGGAAAAACTCAGCCAATGCCTTCGCCTGATTCTTGCTGATACCCCGCTTGCCATTCACGATTTCAGACACCACCCCGCGCGACCCCACCACCCCAACCAGAGCCTCCTGCTTGAGATCGCGAGCTTCCAGCAAATGCAACACCATCGACTGCGGCGTACCTTCAGGAATCGGATAGTGTTCCTCTTCAAACCGTTCGATCAGAATCGTCAGCAAGTCGAGTAACGCCTCCTCCTCCGGGCTGCGCGGCGACTGATGCTCCAACTCCTCCGCCAATGCCAATGCCGCCTCGTTCTCTGCCTCCGTCGCGATCGCTTTCGGTCGATAGCGCGTCAGCAACGCAGCGTAGGAGTCCGAATCAAAAGTAAGGGTCATTCTTCCACTTCCCCTTGTCGTACTCGGCATGGGTGAGAACGGACTTGATGTAGATGCGCTGACTGGCATAAACCAGATCGACGACGAGCCGATCGCGATTGCCTTGGATATTGAAGACCGTCAGATTGCCGATTGCCTCCGCCGAGGGATACACCGCCTGCACTTCCACCAAATTCTGCCAGCGTGCCTTACTTGCCACTCGATACCAGCCGAACAGAGCATCACAAGAATCTGCATGGCGATCGCAAAAGTCCCGCAGCATCTTACGACTGATGACTCGCACGCGACACCATTCTTCACTGGCCTCATATTCTTATGCTGAGAACAGCGTGTCCAATCTCAGATAGCCATTCTTCGAGCTGATTTACTGACTAGAAGCTGCCTAAACAGGATCGTGGCTCCCAACGGAAGTTTCGAGCAGTCCCAACGCAGCCTTCGATCGCGCTTCCGTTTTATTCGTCCCGGTGGCTTCCACAACGATCGCCCCCCACCGTCCCTGGCACGTCCACTCGGTGTTCCCACCGCGACAGTCGAAAGCAATCTCGCCCGCTCCAATCTGTCCTACTGCATTCAGCACGGACACGGCGTTGAGTTCGGGTGAGTCATTGCCGATCGCCCCCATCACCCGCTCTTTAGTTTCCAAGCTGAAGGGCTGGGTGAGGATGACAGCAGCGTGCCGACTGGTGAGTTTGCCTGCCTCTATCCAGTCAGCGATCGCCCCTTCAATCTCGTCGTCGATCTCCCCCGATTGCGCAGCGCGTTCGAGCAGACCCGCAAACTGTTTGGATGTGAGCTGAGCGGGCGAACTTGTGGCGGTGGAATGCTTGGAGGAGTTTGGGGTGCTCGGGGTCAGTCCGAGCTGTTCCATTGCATTTTGCAACGAAGCCATATTGAGGTCGGGCGCTCCCTTAGCGATCTCTTTCCTCACGCGCGCCTGAATATCCCGGTCGAAGGGTTGAGCCAGGATGAGTGCGGCGTGGTGACTGGTGAGTTTCCCGGCTTCAAGTCTGCGGGCGATCGCCTCGGTGACTCCATTGCCGATCTCACCCGATTTGACGGCTCTATCGAGATATCCGGCGAACTGTTTGTGGGTGAGCTGGTCGAGGGTGGTGGGATTCTCAGCCTGTTTTTGGAGTCGTTCGACTTGGCGTTCTTTGTGGTTGAGGGCGATCGCTTTGGCGCGATCCTCCAGGCGTTCGCACAGTCCGTCGAGCAGCACTTTGGAGAAATCAGTCGGTCGCTTCTTGCTGAGGATAGTCAGGAGTTGATGTTGGTTAATCAGGTCTTCGATGCGACGGAGGGGGCTGCTGGAGCGGGCGTATCCCGGCAGTTGTAATGCCCAGTGGGGGGCGACGCGGGAACGGTGTTCGGCACGGGGGAGACAGTGGGCGATGAGAGGAGCGAGCAGTTTTGGGTCATCTCCGACTTGCTGGCGGATGGCGTCGAACTCGCGCACTTTCGTGATGTCCTGCACGCGATACATGGCGATCGCGTTGGCTTGGGCGAGGGTTTCGGCAGCGATGGCGTTGTAGGCGATCGCGGTGGAGGCGACGAGTTGGCGACTGCCCGTGAGGACTTGACCGATATCGTCGCGGAACTCGTCGGCGAGGGTATGTCCCCAGAGTCCCTTTCGGCCTTTATCCAGGTAAGAGGCAGCACGGGCGAGTAGGTGGAGCTGAGGGGCAAATTCACTTTCTTCTTTTCCAAGCAGAATCCGATCGGCTCGGTCGTAGTCAATCCGCCCGCACGAAGTCAGGGTGTCCATCTGGAACTTGGATTCGAGGATATGGCCGCTGGGGGCGATCGCCAATTCGAGAGCGAGGACGAATCGATGTTGATTGGGTAAAAGGGAATGCTCTTCGGTTAAGCGAGAGGAGAGCATGGGATGGATGCATTTGGTTCCTCGATATCTGGATTCCAACCAGACCAGGGATTCTTGGAAAGAAGGAGAGTCGGGTTTGACGGTGCGGGCGACGGCGGCGATGGAGATCCACAGGCGTAGGCGATCGCCTTCATCGACGGCCCAGAGAGCGTCGTCGAGGTCTTGAGAGGATTTAGAGTCGAGAGTGATTCCAAGCAGCATGAGTGGACAAATTAGGGCGTGAGCCAGTTCTCTAGGGTGAGGTTGGAAATGTGAGTGAAGTGACGCAGGTTGTCCGTGACCAGAAGGTCTCGACGCGAGCGCGCTACGGCAGCAATCAGAGCGTCCACTTCCCCAGTCGGTTTGCCGATGCTGCGTAGTTCACCTTGAATCTTGCCAAATTCAAGTGCCGCATCGCGGTCGAACGGCACAACCGTAAGAAGTTCGGTTAACTCAGTTAGATGGTCGAGGTTTTTCTGCACTTGCGTAGAACAGTAGGCTCCTTTGCATAGCTCAGCCAAAACCAAAGAGGGAATGTAGCATTGCGGAAACACGCGATTGAATCTGGCGACAGCCCCGCGATGCCCTTTGAGCAGTGCAACGCAGATGTTCGTATCGAGCAAGTACACGAGCGCCTCAACGGTCGAGGGAGGCAACCGCTCTACCCCGATAAGCATGTCGTTCGCGCTCGACGTGCGCGAAGGCTTCGTCAATGTCAGGGCGATGAGCCCAAGCTCCGAAGAGTCGGTTGAGTTTTGCGAGTCGTGTTTGCTCCGTAAGGGGAGGGGTTGCTTCCTCCGACCCAGCGGCATCCGCAAGTTCTAATTCGACGCTAACTTCGGCTCCATCGGGAACGTTCTGGATGGTGTCGAGCAGCTCGATAGTTTGACCTCGTAGGATGCCTCTCACTTTCATGGGGAACACCTTAAATCAGGAGAATGAGTGTGTTGTTGAGCGTGTCTGCCCCCGTTCCATCATCGCTCACGCGCCGATGAAGACTCTGGCTGTTGCTCGAAGGGACGCGATCGTGTTTTTTCGATGCCTCGGTAGCATGGTGCCATGCTTTCCAATGATATCCCCAAAGTCAAACTCGTCTCTGTAGAGGGCGGTCGTCCCGTGCCGCCGCCAGCTCCCGTGGCGACGAACATCAGCAAGCTACGCATCGAGGAATTCCTCCAAGCGCGATCGCTTTCTGCCAACACCACGAAAGCCTATCGTCGCGAGCTGCACCGCTTTCTCGACTGGGCAGGAATGAGCTGGTCGCAAGTGGACGGACGCGATGTTGCCAAATACCGGATGTTCCTTTCCGAGCAGAAGCTCGCCCCCAGCTCCCGCAACCGGGCGATCGCCTCGCTCAAAGCCTTCTTCAAATGGATGACACTGGCACATCCGACCGAAGTCCCTGCAAACCCATGCCAAGCCGTCTTTCTGGAGTCGCTGCCGGAACCTCCCCCCAACGACCTCAATCGGGAGGAAGTGGCGGCGCTGGTGCGGGCGATTGAGTGGAAGGAAGGGACGCAGGAACGCGATCGCGCGTTGGTAGCCGTGCTGCTCCACGGATTGCGACGCTCGGAAGTGTCTGCGTTGAATGTGGGGGATTACGACGGGGTACGGCTGACGATTCGGGAGGCGAAGGCAGACAGTACGGGACGGGTGCCGCTCCGACAGGAAGCGCGAGCGCTTTTGCAGAAGTACCTGGACTGGCGGGTCTCGAAGTTTGAGGAAGAGTTGGAAGGCGATTGGCCTTTGTTCGTAGCGCTGTCGCCAGGGCAGGTTGGAAAGAGGTTGGCACCTGGGGGCATCTACGCGATCGTGAAGCGGTTAGGGGGTCTGGCTGGAGTAGACGACCCACATCCCCATCGCTTCCGGCATTCGTATGCAGTGGAGCTGATTCTGAGCGGGATGGACTCGATGCACGCGAGAAAGCTGACACGGCACAAGTCCGAGGCCAGTTTTCGACGGTACACGTCTCGGGGAGAAGAGGTGGCCGCCGAGCGCGCGTTTTACCAAGCGATGGGGGAGAAGCCGCCTGAATAAACGGCGATCGCGTCTTTACTCGGCAGTCGTGTTCTCTGTCGAACTGACCCGCCCTCGGCGTTTCGCAACCCCTGCCAAAGCGAGCGAGCCGAGAGCGAGCAAACCGCCGGTAGTTGCCGGTTCCGGAGTCGCGACCAGAACGCGAACGTTATCGATCCCGGCCCCACCGGCCTGGAGATCGAGAGTCAAGCTTTGGGAGCCAACGACCAGCGATGTCGTATCGGTGTTCTCGAAATCGTTATTATCTAACCCACGCCAGCTACCGACGGGGCGAAAGGCATTGAAGACACTATCGCTGGCATCAAGGCGGTTGGTTTTCCAAATGAACCCCAGGATGGGTTGGGAAAACGTGATGGTGTCCGTCACGCTGCCCGAGCCAATTGGGTCGAAATGAAATAGATAGCTATCGACTTGTCGCCCGGCAGGAATATTCCCGAGGTCGAGAGTGACACTCGGTGCGAAAGCGAGGTCTTGCTCTTCCACAAAGGCAAAGATATTCGCGCCTGCGGGATAATTAACGCTTGTCGGCTTGGAAAGGATGGTGGTGTTTCCCGTCGTGCCGGTGATGACTCCAGCGGTGGCAGGCTGCACGGCGAGTGCGACTGAAGCGACTGCCAAGAAGCAGGCTTTCAGGAGGGAGCTAGCCGCAGGTCTAGATGGGCTCATGGCAACAGTCATGGGGAAAAGACTCGAATTTCAAGCCAAATAATTCTTTGCCAATCGACGAGCTAAGTATGATTTGACTCATCAATCTCACATCTATCTTGCCCAGAGACGACAGATCGATTTCAATCGTGGAGAGTGCATGACCGGCTGTGGACTGGCTAGAGTGACTCGTCAGGTATCGAGAGACGAAGCGATTCGCGTGGGACGACGGCTCGTTTGTCGCACCACCATCTGCCACGTCTTGAACGACCGAGATTTTGCTGATGAGATTGACTGAGTTCGCTTTGTCTGAGGCTTAGCCAGCTTTGGGCAGCATCAAAACAAGCCAGAGTGAATGCAGTCCCTCTGATAAGTGATTCAACCGTTCGGGGGCGATCGCGCTGTCTTCGGTTTCCCAATAAATTTGTCTTTGAGTTTTGCTGGAAGTGTCGCAAAAACTGGAGCAGCGCTCAGATGGTAGGCTCAGAGCGTGTTAGCGAGCAGTCCCCATCGATGAGTTCCTCTCCATTTAAGTGGCGTCATTATCAGTCCGAACTCATCTTGCTCAATGTCCGCTGGTACCTGCGATATGCCCTGAGTTACCGCGACTTAGAAGAAATGATGGCCGAGCGAGGGCTCGATATCGATCATTCCACGATTGCGCGATGGGTCAGTCGCTACGCTCCTGAGCTGGATGATAGATGTCGTTCCCATCTGCGTGCTACCAACGATTCCTGGAGAGTGGACGAAACCTACATCAAGGTCAAAGGCGTCTGGAAATATCTGTATCGCGCCGTGGACTCAGCCGGGAATACGCTGGACTTTCTGCTCACGGCGAGACGAGATGGGAAAGCAGCCAAACGCTTTCTGCGTAAGGTGTTGCAACGGGAGCACGTGCAGACTCCGCGAGTCATCACCACGGATAAGAATGGGTGCTACGTCAAAGCGATACGGGAGTTGAAGGAATCGGGTGAACTACCTGACGGGTGCGAGCATCGCCAAGTGAAATACCTGAACAATATAGTGGAGCAAGACCATCGATTTACTCGTCATCGAGTCAAAGCGAGTCAGCATTTCCGGGAGTTCTGGAGTGCTCAGCGGACGTTGCGAGGCTACGAGACGATGAATGCGATTCGCAAGGGGCAGATGAAGGGAGTGCCCAGAAGTGACATTGCTGCTCAGGTGAAATTCGTGAATGACATTTTCAGGATTGCTGTGTAAAAAATGAGACCAGTCTTCCTTTCCAAGTAGCCTGAGGATTTCTTGCGACACTACCGATGACGTTGGTGACTACGCCCCAGACCTCGAAATCGGTTAGCTCGCCGATCTCCATCACCGGATAGTTGGGATTCTCGGGGGCGAGCAGAAG
>JBCBTL010000006.1:0-14601 GCA_039818705.1 Cyanobacteria bacterium J06639_1 | reverse complement strand
AACGCTTCCTAGCGCGATCGCCCGTCCCTATCGCGATAGCCCGCGAAGTCCAGGAAGAATCCACCAGTCTCAGCCTCGTCGGTCAGGGGTTAGGCATTGCCATCCATCCTCAACTCGCCGTCGAACCCGTCCCCGCTAACGTGGCCGTGCGGTACTTGCCGATCGATGCCGAACGTCAAATCAGAGCCGCCATCCTCGCCGATGCCATCCACTCTCATGCCGTCCGCGCGTTTCTGGACGTATTGAAAGCCCAGCGTCCGCCCGAAATTCCGTTGCCGACAGCAGCGATCGCGACTTCTGCTTGAAGGCGGCAGGGAGCGAATGCCGTCCTGCCAGAATAGACTCAAGTGGCAGGTGCTAAGGAGGTGCAGCCAGAGATGACCGAAATCGCATTGCAAGTATCTGAAACACTCTTGGAACGAGTGCGGGCTTTAGCTGGTGGCTCCGAACATCTCCACGAGTTTTTGATCCAGGCGATCGAGCGCGAGGTAGAGCGACAGCAGCAGCTTGGCGATCGGCAGACATTTTGGGATACCCTACATCAGCTACGCGCTGAGCTAGAAGCAGAAGGCATTGAACTCGATCCCGAGCAATTATGGGGCGACGTGAGAGATCGCTCGACCGGGCGCGAGATTCATCTGTGAGTCGCTATTTAATTGACACCAACATTTTGTCAGAGCCGTTAAAGCCTTATCCTCATCCAAACGTCGTGGAAAAGATGCAGCGTTTTACCCTCGACATTGCCATAGCTTCGATCACTTGGCATGAAATCCGCTATGGTTGCGAGCGGCTTCCCATGTCACGCCGTCGAAACGCGATTGAAACGTTTTTGCAAAGTGCTCGGGTTTCATTTCCCATCCTGCCTTACGACTCAATTGCAGCAGCTTGGCACGCAAGTGAGCGAGTACGACTCAAACATCGCCCTCCTGCTTTCCAAGACGGTCAAATCGCAGCCATTGCAGCCACCAACCAACTTATCGTAGTGACAAATAACGTCTCCGATTTCAGGGATTTTCAAGGGGTACAGATCGAGAACTGGTTTGACGAGCTGTAGAAGTTGAGCAATCCCAAGCATCCCCTCATCCGAAGCTCATATCGAACGCACTTGAACTCGATCTAAGAGGGGGCAAGGTGGTTGCCGAGATACATTTTCAGGCACCGACCACGTAAACGGGGCTTCTCTGGCAGCGCTCAAATGCAACAGCCGTTTAGCCCGCGTCATACCCACGTAGAGTAAGCGCAATTCTTCAGCCGCTTTGAGCTGCCCGGCTTGATGCTGGGCGGCAGCAATGTCGGGAATATCGCGTCCGTGCAGGTGCGATCGCAGTTGCGCCCGCGCTACGTCAGTCAAATTAAACTCCCCCAAAAACTTGTGGCCGTTGGGCACGTAGGTTTCTCCCGGAAATGTGCGGGCGTGCAGAAACGGCAGGAACACGTAATCCCAGTCCAAGCCTTTCGCACTGTGCAACGTCATCACCGTAAGCTGCTGCGATCGCGTGTACACCGAATCCGAATCAGCTTCCAGCGGCTTGAAATCGCTATCCGCCACGATATCGCTCAACCGCTCCACCACTCGTCCGAGCGTGGCCGCCGTCCCCGCTTCCCGTGCAATGCGATCGACCAGCTTATCGGTCGTCGCCAACTCGTCTGAATCGTACAGTAGCGTCAGCGCCACGAACGTCAGTAGCGCAGGCGCAGGCAACTCCGATCGCGCTTTCAACAAACTCTGACACAGCTTTTGCGCCTGTTTCTCGGCAGGTTCCAGCGGCTCGGCCAAAGGACCGGGATAAAGAAACTGCTCAGGCTGACTGGCGAGACGACTGAAATCGAGCTTCGCCACCCGATCGCGATCGTGCAACACCTCCAACGCCGCCCGCGCGTACTGCGGCGAATGCGGTCGGTGCAAAAACTGCGCCAGCGCCAAAATTTCTAGGGGAACTCGCGATCGCCGCCCCGACTGCCCGCCATCGTAAAGCTCGAAATTACTGCGCTCGGCCAGCGGCGTTAGCAACCGCACCACGTACTGCACCTGCGCCCGATATCGCACCAAAATGGCAGCGCTGTGTTTGGGCTGTTTGCCCAGCAGCGCCCGCACGCGATCGCCGATCTGCTGCACCTCATCCGCGATCGTGGCCGGATAGCCCAGCTCCACCCCCGGCCCTTCGGGGTTAGCATCCGGCTGCGGGTCGTCCTCCGGCACGGGTTGGATATCTTGCGATCGAAACGGAATCGACTCCCCCCAGTTACGCAGCTCGTTCGCAGCGTGCAAAACCCGATTCGCCGCCCGGATAATCTCGGGATGACTGCGCCCTGCTTCCGTCATTTCAAAAAAGCGATGTGCCGTTTGCTGCTGCTGGCAAAATTGTCGAAAAAAGTAAGGATCGGCGGGGGTAAACGTCGAGTTAATCGCTTGATTCGGATCGCCAACTCGCACGAAATTATATTGTTCAGTCGTCGGGTCGTAGGCGAGCTGTTCGAGCAGTTCCTTTTGCTGCAAACTCGAATCCTGAGCCTCATCTTCAAACACCGCAAAAATATGCTGCTGCCACTGCGATCGCACCAGCGGATTTTGCAGCACCCGCAGCGCCGCCCGCGTCATGTCGTCGTAGTCGATACTGCGCTTTTCCTGTCGCAGCGTTTCGTAAGCGCGGTAGAGGCCAGCGGCGATCGCCAAAATTGGGTAAGCCTGCACGTTCTCTCCGCCTTCAGTGGCGGGCGTTCTCACAGGCTGCTCGGCAATCTCGAACAGGCGATCGGGAGAGCAATCCGAACTTTTCGCTTCCTGAATCAGTGTCCGTGCCAAATTGGGCAAAATCTCGCTGCGCAAGGTCGTAATGCGCCGCTGCCGCTCGCTCTCCTCTCCGTCGAACTCGCGGCCTTCCACCAGCTCATGAAATAATCTCGGCTGCTCGTCAATCCAACGATCGACCGCTTTGCGAATTAATCTTTGTTTGTCCGCTTCTGAAAGTAAGGACGTATCTTCATCGATGCCGGATAAATCGGGATGCTGGTGGGCGATCGCCAAACTCAACCCGTGAATCGTGTAGACAGAAAAACTCCCTGGCGGTAATTTCAATGCCTGCAAATGCTGCCGCACCTTATCGCGAATTTGCGCCGCTGCCGATCGCGTAAACGTCACGATCGCCAACTGCTTTTGTCGGTGCAAGACATTCTGAGCGATCGCCACCGCCGCTCCACCCGCCATCCCAGTAGACTTTCCCGCCCCCGGCACCGCCGACACCGCCATCGAGCCACCCGACCACTCCGCCAGCACCCGCTGCTTCTGGCGCAAACTGCGGCGAATGCGATCGAGAATCAGCAATCGCTCGACGGATAGATCTGCTACTTGCATAGACTCGCTCGATATCTAGCTCCGCAATCGAGAACGACGCGATTGCGCGACCTACGGCACTTCAATAATGCCGCTTTCCACTTCGACCGGCAGTTCTTCGCCGTTAAGAGTCGCCGTCACTCTCAGCGGAATATCTCCTGCGGGAGCATCCTCGGCGATCGCGAACTCTATCCCCACGAGAATCCCGACATCTGTTCCCAGCGGTACGGGAGGATCGGCGGTCGTTCGGATCTCGATGGTTACTGAGGTTTCAATCGTCCGCCCGTCAGTAAACGTGGTGTAGATGCTCTCGCTCAACAGGGTGGGTTCTCGCCTGGAAATGTTGCGCTCCGTTCTGATGTTTTCAAATGCTGGCGTGTCGTACTGTATCTCGATGACGACATTAGTGATATTCCCAGCATTGTTCTCGATCGCGAGCGGTACGATCTCGCTGCGACCGCGCCTGATGGTGGTTCGCTCGGGAAAGCGCAGGATGACATCGCCGTCTGGCGTTGGCATCGGAGTCGGCGAAACTATGGGTGTTGGCG
The DNA here is from genome assembly GCA_039818705.1 of Cyanobacteria bacterium J06639_1. Taxonomy (GTDB): domain Bacteria; phylum Cyanobacteriota; class Cyanobacteriia; order Thermostichales; family PCC-7336; genus JBCBTL01. The sequence continues at coordinate 10,722 of JBCBTL010000006.1, read as the reverse complement.
TGACTGCAGGTGTTGGCGAGACTGCGGGTGTTGGCGAGGCTGTAGGCGAGGGGATACTGGTAGGGGACGGACTGGCAATGGGGGATGCCGAGGGGAGTGGTGTTGGCAACACCTGCCCCGGAATGGCGCGAATGTCGTCGGGGGATTGCAGCGATCGCGAATCGTTCAGCAAACGGTTTGCCGCGCTGACTAAAGCCTCCGGTTGGGGCGCTTCTACTGAGGCAGCTCCGAGAAGCACCGCTACGTCTCGCAAATCGACCGTCCCGGCTGGCAGCGCGAAATCAACGGTCGATCGCGTTGGCAGCGGCTCGATTTGCCCGGCGGCGATCGCCCCAGGAACACCGCTGTCAACTCCCGACAGACGATTAGCGACGGTAGCTAACACCTCTGCATCCAGTTCGCTTCCCTCAGATTCGCTTCCCTCAGTCAATATCACCAATGCATAGGCCAGCACGGCATCGTTGACTGTCGCAGTCTCCGCATCCCCTAGAAAAATAGCGCGCACGGTCGGGTCAACTCGTACGTCTGGATTCGTACTGGTGGGTGCGGTCGTTTCAGTACCGCATCCTGCAATGAACAAGGCGATCGCGAGATAGTTTCCCCACGCTCGTCTCATGCTGCACTCCTCCCCATCACTGAAACCGCTCGCCTGCAAGTCGGACGAGATGGCTTCTACTCTATCAGCCGTTTCGCAACTCACAGCTCGTTAAAGCTGACGTGCCCGTGAGGGAAAAGAGCGACGAACGCCACCAGTGTCTTAGAGCGCAGCCAAGCGCCAGCAAGATTCAGTTCGCTGTATTCGAGATGTCGGCTCGGTTCGTCGATATTCAAGCTGTTGATGCGGACGGAGGGACTCGAACCCTCATGGTTGCCCACACGCCCCTCAAGCGTGCGCGTATACCAATTCCGCCACGTCCGCAGCACAGGCTAGTGTAGCACTGACGTTTGCAGAAGTGCCAACGGTTCATCCCGTCAGCCCGAGAGTAGCGAACGTGCAACTGCACTTCCAAACATTCCTTTACAATGTCACCGAGTTCGTTACAGATGAGACCGCCACACCTACGGTGATGAGGAGACAGTAATGCGCGATGTGAAACGGCCGCTCGTGATGGGATGGCAATATTTTTTCGTACTGATGGCAATGGCGAGCGTCAGCAGTTGCGGCTCCTCAGAAGTCAGCTCATTTCTCGTCAATCCCGATAGCCCTGACGATCGCACCCCTAACGATCCGGGCGAACCCAGCGGCGCTGCTGTTCTCGTGACCGATGATGCCGGAGTGGGCGAGGCTGCGCTCGACCTCATCAATCAACTACCCAGCGTCGTTGGCCCCAACACCAGCGTCTCGTTGTCTGAAGGTCTCGAACTGGTTTACCCCAATGGCGCGAATCCCGAGCGCGCCCTGCAAATTTTGGTCGATCCCCCCATTCGCATCGACGGCACCGCCCTCGGCGGCCTCAATCTGACGCGACAGCAAATTGGCTGTAACAATCAAGTCCCCACGACCTGTCAAGTTCCAGCCGGTGCAGCGCTCATTCCCGGCGGGTCGGGGATTGCGCCGGATGACTACGAGTTTACGTATCGCTTTCAGAGCGTCGACACCAGCCAGCGCACAGTTGTCGAGCGGGTGCTAACCGTTCGCGACACCAACTGAGCGCGAAGCTGAAATAAGGTGCAAATCCGAACAGAGGTGCGAAGCGGGCGTTCAGGCTCGAAAGATCGGCAGGATGAAATGAAATCGGCTGCCTTCATTCGGCGATGACGTAACCCAAATTCGACCGTAGTGAGCGCGGATGATACGGCGACAGGAAGACAAACCAACCCCGTATCCATCCCGCTGGCGATCGCGGTTTAGCCGTACGGCATCGCTGAAAATGTGTTCCTGCTGGTCGGCAGGAATGCCCGGCCCGGTATCAGAAATGCTGACCTCTACTTTTTGGGTGGTGCGGTGCAGTACGCTCACCCGAATGCTGCCGCCATCAGGCGTGTACTTGATAGCGTTGTCTAGCAAATTTACTAGCACCTGCCGAATTTTGTCCCGGTCGACGTGAACCGTGGGCACGCGGGGGGGAATGTCAGTTTCGAGGTGCAGGTGTTTGGCCGCAATGCGATCGCTCAAATCTTCGAGCACTGCTTGACACAGCTCGCCTAGGTGTACTTCTGTCGTAGTGAGTTTCAGCTCGGCAAAGGTGCCTCGTGCTGCTTGCAAAATATCGGCGATCATCTGCTCCATCTTGCGAGTTTGCGTCCTCGCATGGTCGAGCATTTGTACGACCATCTTGTCGTCGAGGCGATCGTGATGCTGCTCCAACGTTTCGATCGCGAGGGACGTGGCCGCCAGTGGGTTGCGCAGGTCGTGAGCCAACATGGCTAGTACGCGATCTTTAAATGAGAGTTGCTCTTGCAATTCCACTTGCTGCTGGCGCAGGTGGAATACTTCTTCAGACAGACGCAACACTTCGGCTGAGGGGTAAGCAGTCTTGCCGTAATTGCCATTCGTCTCGCCCGCAAGCACGAGGCGCATCTGCTCGCTCCAGCGCGGCCACCACACTTCGAGCTGATCGATTAAATCCTGACCGGCGAGCACGTGGGCGGGTAACGGACTGACTTTAACTAGCGCTGGCGTCACGACCAGCTTGTAATGCTCGGCCAAATACGGGCAGTCTCGGACTTCGTTGATGTCGAGGTGGACGGGAAACTCGCCGTCAAAAGGCTGAATCCAAGACCGAATGGATTGCAGCAGGCCAGCATGTGCAGCCTTGCCGTCTACGAAAATCGACAGCTTCAAAACGGGCTGCGTGTTTGAAACACGATCGAGGGATGCAGTCATACCACCCTGTAGCGGCCGCGTTGGCCAACGAGCGCGAGCTTTTGGCGTAGAGTATCGCCGTAGCCCCAGCATAAAAGTGTGCTGTACCTGGACGGATATTCTCCGTAAAGATATGCGTTGTTACGCAAACATTCTTCATACTAGCTCAAGCCCGCGATCGCGGGCAGCGGCGAGTCTGACGCGAGCAATTCGCGCGTGCGCCTGGGATGTGTCGTAGAATTGCATTCGCTCGTACGCGATCGCGCTTGGCGCAGACCCCAACAGGTATGGCGCAGACCCTAGCAGGGGTTAGACGATCGCAGAGCCAGACATGACAGGGGCGATCGCTTCGCCGCGTTTGGAGGATGACAGATGCAACTGGCAATTTTTGGGGCAGGTGGCTTAGGCCGGTCGATGGTGGCCCTGGCTCACTACAAGCAGAACCTGCGGACGGTGGCGCTGCTGGACTCGTCAGGCTATGTCTTCGATGCTGAGGGCATCCCACCTCTGGACGACTCGTTTGCGGGCTGTGCGTTGATGCCCGGTGCCGTATTGAGCGATCGCGCGATCGATCGGGTCATTCACGAGCGCGCTGACGAGATCGACGCGATCTTTTTGGCACTGCCGAACTTACCCAATCATTTCATTCCGTCCGTCATCGATCGCGTCATGGCGGCAGGGTTTCGCGGGGTGATGGCAGACGCACTCAAGCGCACGTCTGCGATGGAAATGGTGCTAGCGCGATCGGAGGCTCTGCGCCACGCTGGCATCACCTACATCACTGGAGCCGGAGCGACACCGGGCTTGCTAACGGCGGCGGCGATGGTAGCGGCGCAGAGTTTCGTTGACGTTCGCGCGGTCGACATCGAATTCGGTGTCGGCATTGCCAATTGGGAGCAGTATCGAGCCACGATTCGAGAAGATATCGCCCACATGGCCGGTTTTGACGTGCCTACAGCTCAGGCGCTCTCGGATGAGGAGGTCGAGGCGCTCCTCGATACCACGGACGGGTTGCTGCACTTGGTCGAGATGGAACACGCCGATGACATCATGTTGGAGCTGGCGGGGGTTTGCGCGCGCGATCGCGTCACGGTGGGTGGCGTCGTTGACACTCGTTGCCCCAAAAAGCCGCTCAGCACCACGGTTACAGTGCGGGGCATCACCTTCGAAGGCAAAGAAAGCGCCCATACCTTCACGCTTGGCGACGAGACCAGCATGGCAGCGAACGTAAACGGCCCCGTATTGGGCTATCTCCAAACGGCAGCCTGGCTGCACCAGCAGAATATTTACGGTTGTCTCACTGCCGCTCAGGTGATGCCTCAGTACAGCCCGATGCGTCCGGAATTACGGACTCAACTAACCCAACACCAGGTCGCGCGCGTGCCCGCAACCCACTGACATCACAAAGGTATGCTCTTGCAGAGATCGAACGAGTTGCGCTTGGGGGCGATCGCTGCCCGTCCGAGCGCCATGATTGCTCTTGACGTTTTAGTTAGGACATAGAGAGCCGGGCTGCGCATGGGTTCTGGGTAGCTAAAACGTCCTAAGCAGCTTGAAGACCGCTGTATCTGGGTGACCCGATGGCGAACTCCGCCCATCGAGAACTGGCGGTGCTAGGACGACTCGCGGGCGGGTGGGCTGACAAAGTAAGGTTCGGGATCGACAGGCTGACCGCGTACCCACACTTCAAAATGTAGATGAGGCCCCGTACTCATACCCGTACTGCCTCGGCTCATAATGACCTGCCCCTGCTGAACCCGTTGACCCTTGGCAACGTAAATACGCTGACCGTGGGCGTAGCGAGTCATCGTCCCGTCGGCGTGCTGAACTTCAACCTTGTTGCCGAATCCACCGTCCCAATCGGCAAAGGTGACGATGCCATCTTTGACCGCCCCAATCGGCGATCCCACAGGCCCCGCGATATCGATCCCGCGATGCATTCGCCCCCAGCGCCAGCCGTAGGCGGAACTGAAATCTCCCGATACTGGCCAAATAAATCCTGTGGCGGGTGAGGCCGGTGGGATGTACCGCGACCCGACTCCTTCAATGCCGGGTTGGTCGGGGGGAAACGTTTCGTAGCCTTCGCGGGACAGACTACTTTCGTGCAGTAGGCGAGCGGCAGTGCCTGGAATGACGAGCTGCTGCCCTTCCACCACCTGGCTGGGATCGCTTAGGGGGGTGGCGCGGGCGATCGCTGCTGCATCTACGCGATATTCTGCCGCGATACTGTGCAGCGTTTCGCCCTTGCCGACGGTGCGAATGATGCTCTTCCCAGCTGGAATGTAGACTTTTTGATTGACGCTCAGTTTGGTTTGGGCATCGATCCCGTTCGAGACGGCGATCGCCGCAGTCTCTACCTGAAACATTTGACTGAGACGCTGTAGCGTGTCTCCCGGCTGGATGGCATAGGCGATCGCGCCTTGCTTTTGCGATGGTGGGATCAGCGTTCCAGCCGTAAGTTCTGATTTAGCGCGCGCTAGCTTGGCTTCGTAGTTTTGTTGCAGAACGGCGCGAGTGGTGTAGGGCGATGGCGAGGCCGCGATGAAAATCGAGCGGGAATTCCAGTAACGCGCCCCCCCTGCTGCTAGACCTGCGGCACTGAACAGTCCGAGGACAGCCATACTCATCCACCGCGCTTGGGTGGCGGACATCCTGCGGCGCTGCGAGTGCGGGCGGGCGCTTCGCCGAGGGGCTGGCGTGGCAACCCCCGCGATCGCCAAAGGACGACGACTGCGCGAGATCGTCTCAATGCTGCGCGAGCGAGGCGAGCGGCGCAGCTTGCGAGCGGGAGATAACGTTGACAGGCTTTCCTTGGTTGACAAGCTCTCCTGAAGCGACACTCTTTTCCGGGAGGCTGCCCGACGAGACGTATCTTTGCGTCGCCCCAAGCTAGCCGGAGTCTGAGGGAGGTGTTTGGGAGAGGAAACCAAGGAACGCCTCTGGTGAAGTGTTGCGGCGCAAAAAACCGCTCGAACAAGCTGGGATCGCGCTGGGGGTTAGATTACAGTGTTAAGGGACATTACACAAGCTGGCGAGATCGCTGAGCCTGTTGTAAGCCGTAGGCGAGGGCGAGGCCACCAGTGCGCTTCAGAGCATTTTGTGAAACTCTGTCCTGCAGACTCTTCGGATTTTGATGGTTTAGAGGGTGTTAGCGGGGCTGAGATTGGCGCTCGGCTCCTCGATCGCGCCACAATGCTTACGGTGATGTCGCGCAAGGTCAGATCGTGAACGTACGCGTGCTGGGACTTATCTCGATGGCGATCGCGCTGGCGATCGGGGGACGCGCCCCCTTCGTTCCAGCGGAACGAGCGCTCCTATGGGCTCAAACCTCCACCCCCGAAGACCGCCCGCCTAACGCGCCCAATCGCGTGGCAAACGATGGCGCGGCAGACGTGTTGGCGAACCCAAATCCCCCTCTACCGCTGAGCGATCGCGAGAACGGTGCCTATGCCTACAACGATCGCGGCACGGCCTACGCGCAAAATAACGAGCTGTATCGCGCGATCTTCGACTACAACACGGCGATTTCCTTCGATGCTGGCTTCGCGGCGGCCTACCTCAACCGGGGAAATGCTTATCGTGCCCTCGACGATATCGACCGGGCATTAGACGACTATGCCGCCGCCGTTCGGCTCGATCCCCTAAATAGTTGGACGTACTTCAACCGCGCCCTGCTCTACTCCGATCGCAACAATTTCACTAAAGCTCTAGAAGACTACGGATTTGCCATTCGCGTCGATCCCGAAAATATCGAGGCACTCAACAATCGCGGCGTAATGTACCTCAAGCTGGGTCGGGTGGAAGAGGCGATCGCCGATTTCGATGCCGCTGTTGAGGTCGCTCCCGGTTCGGCTGACGCACTGAATAATCGCGGCGTCGCTCACCGTTGGAGCGGCGATCTCGATGCCGCCCTCGACGATCACAATGCTGCCGTGGACATCGACCCTACTCGACCCGATACCTTTAACAATCGCGGCATCGTTTTTCGCCGTCAAAATAAGCTGCGTCAAGCGATTGACGACTTCGGAACTGCGATCGCCCTCGACGAAGACTTTGCTGCCGCCTACAGCAATCGCGGCAACGCGTATCATTCGCGGCGCGACTTCAAACTGGCGATCGACGACTACGATCGCGCGATCGCGCTAGATGAAGATGATATTCTCGCCGCGCTCGCGCGCGGCATTGCCTACGCTCAACTGGAGGATGCCGACACTGCGACCGCCAGTTTTGCCGACGTACTGTCGCGCCTGCAGGCACGAGGGGATAATTTCCTGCCGTTTTACACGTCTGGCCGCGAACTCCAAGCGGTCGTGAACTCGCTAATCGAGACCGAAACCTGGTTCGCCACGGTTGAAGCAGACGAGGGCAGAAGTCTTACCGTGACTCTGATCCAAATCTTGCAGGCCAAACTCGATACCTCCAGCAATTCTGAGGCTCAGTCTTAACCCTCACGCCGGTTGTTCGCGACCGAGCTGACAGACGATCTCGAAATGCTCGGGTTCGACGGGCTGCACCGACAGTCTCATCCCGCGCTTCGTCACCAACATGCCTGTCAAATCGTCGCGCGCCTTCAGATCTGACAGCGACACGAGGCGGGGAAATTTCTCGACAAACTCGACATCTACCATCATCCAAATGGGGTTGTCAGGCGTGGACTTTGGATCGTAATGGTTGTCCTCTTTATCCCAAGCGGTAAAGTCTGGATAGGCCAGTCGAGAGACCCGCGCTAGTCCGACCACTCCAGGTGGTTTCGCGTTGGAATGATAGAACAGCACGCGATCGCCCACTTTCATCCGATCGCGCATCAAATTGCGAGCCTGATAGTTGCGCACCCCATCCCAAGGCGTGACGCGATCGCGCTCCAAATCCTCAATCGAATACGCCTGCGGCTCGCTTTTCATCAGCCAGTACTGCGCCGCCTCGCTCTCGGATTCACGACTCACAGATTCCCTCCAGTCACTCCCGACCATTCACCCCCGACCATTCACCCACTGACAACTGACGACTGACGATCGATAGCTAACAGCTACCCAATCAAAAACGTCTCTTCGGGATAGCGCACCAGTTTTTTCGGACTCGATCGCCCCAGCAGCGCCCCAACCAGCAGCAAAATCCCCACGCGACCGCAATACATCGTCGGGATCAACACTAAATGAGACATGGGGGACAGGTTGGGCGTGCCGACAATAGACAGACCCACCGTGGCATAGGCGGATACAGCCTCGAACACGAGCTCCAAAAACGTGAAGCGATCGCCATCGAACACCGCTAGTCCCATCGTGGCGATCGCGACCATAATCGCCGACCCCATCAAAATTCCTACGGCTTTTCGTACCAGTACGTCGGGCACCCGCCTCTGAAACAGGCGCACGGACTCCTCTCCGCGCAGAGCCGACTTCATGCAAGAGAGCAGTGTACCCAGCGTCGTCGTTTTGACGCCCCCGCCCGTTCCGCCAGGACTCGCGCCGACAAACATAAAAATCATCATCAGCAGGAGCGATGATGCCTCTAATGAAGCTTGATCGAATGAATTAAAGCCCGCCGTGCGCGCCGTGACGGATTGGAACCAAGCACCCAGAACCTTTTGCGACCAGGGCATACGACCGATCGTGCCCGGATTATCACTCTCCGTGGCGAGGAATGCCAACATCCCCAGCACCAATAGCACCACCGTCATCAACGTGACAATCTTGAAGTTGAGCGAGAAGTTCTCGCGCTTGTCCTGGTGGCGTTCCAAGGTGGAGCGATGCAGCCAGTGGTAGAACTCCAGAATCACGCCGTACCCGAAGCCACCCAAAATGATGAGGATAGAAATGGTCGACATCACGGCCACGTTATCGCTCAGCGATTCTAGGCTGTCTGAAAATAAACTAAACCCAGCGTTATTGAACGCACTGACGCTGTGAAACAAAGCCGACCACGAGCCAGCCCATGCCCCTTGCTCGGCAACCAAGGTTTGGGCGAGAACGAACGCTCCCAACCCCTCGAACAGCAGCGTCATACCGACGATAGACAGAACCAAGCGCCACATGCCGCCATTCCCGACAGTGCTGCCCAACGCCTCTTCCATGGTCATGTGATCGCGCAGGCTAAACTGCCGTCCGACCAGCAGCAGCAGAAAACTGGTCGCGGTCATGTATCCCAAACCGCCGATTTGAATGGCTACGAGGATAACGAACTGGCCGAATGGCGAAAAGAAACTGCCCGTATCCACCACCGCTAAGCCCGTGACGCAAACTGCCGACGTGGCTGTGAACAGAGCGACTAAAGGCTGGTTCCACTGTCCGGATGCCGTTGAAAAAGGCAGCAGGAGCAACAGCGCGCAAATCGCGATCGTGGCTAAAAACCCCAAACAAATTGTTTGGGGCGGGCTGAGGAGGCGCTTGAAATGCTGCCACCAGCTACCGAGCGATCGCATCATAGTTGCGCGTGAATCTCGAAAGAAGCCGACTTGCCTTCAGAACTCCTGTGAGTTCAAACGAGGCTCAAGCCGCAACTTCCATGCTAGCGGCTTGCAACAAGCTCGTAGCCTCTTGCAAGGATTGCTGCGCCTGCAATCGCTCTTCTTTGTCCGTACTGCTGGCGAGGGTACTCTCAGCAGATTGTTGAGTGCGCTCGGCCTCGGCGCGATCGACGTTAGTGCCCAAAACGCCGCGTTTCACCAACACAGTGACATCGTTGTTTTCTACTTCGGCAAAACCGCCCATCACTGCGATCGCCGACCATTGCCCAGCAGCGCGCACCCGCAGCACGCCCGTGCCGATGGCAGTCAACAGCGGAGCGTGCCCCGACAGAATTCCCAGTTGTCCCGACGTAGCGGGTAAGATAGCTTCGTCAGCTTCCGCATCCCATACCGTGGAATCTGGAGCCAATACCCGAACGGTGAGCGTCACGATGTCATCCTCCGAAAACGTTGGCAGCAGCCCGCTGCCCTCAGGATTATAGGCCAAAGCGGGATCGCTCCCTGAGGTTCTGCGCGACTGCCCGACGATTCGGTTGGCTCTGGCCAGCGGGCTGTCTTTTGGGTGCCCTGTCTGTTCGTACCGCTACTGCGATCCTGCCAGCGTGAATGCTTCTTCCCTTCCCAGTCACCGTCATCGCGCCTTAGAACGGCTCCTCAGACGTTGCGGTTTGGCGGCTCGTTCTCGTCAGTTCGAGGCTGTGGATTGGATGCTGGTAGACATTGCTTTGACCCATCCTTCGGTCGATCGCGATCGCAATAACGATCGCCTTGAGTTCTTGGGCGATGCCGTTCTGCGTATTGTGGTGGGCGACTGGCTGTTTCAGCAATACCCAGACCTAGAAGTCGGCAATCTCTCCGCCCTGCGAGCCGAACTGCTCAGCAATGCTTTCTTTGCTCACATTGCAGATCGCTACGAGTTTGACGAGAGCTTAGCGATTGGCAATAGCGCTCGCCACGATGCAAAAGGCCGCCAAAAGCGATTGGCCGATGCCTTAGAAGCTTGGGTAGGTGCTCTCTACCTTAGTTGGCAGAGTGCGGGTGAAGCATGGCTCGTTCCGTTACAAACCTGGTTGGAACCGCACCTGCGCGATCGCGCCGATCGCGTTTTGCAGAATTTCGCGCGGCACAATGCTAAGACCGCTCTCCAAGAACTCACGCAGGGTCGCTGGGGCGTATTGCCGGACTATCGTTGGGTGGCCGGGGAAGCCTGCGGCACCGCGTTCGAGGTAGAAGTGTGGGTGGGAGATCGCTGTTGGGGACGCGGAGGCGGCAAGTCGAAAAAAGCCGCTGAGATGGCGGCGGCGGCGGCGGCCTACGAACAGCTTCAAGCGCGATCGACGGAGGATCTCGCACAGTCAAGTGAGTCAGTCAGCAGGTAAGTCACTCCGCACGTCGAACCTTTGGACGCGGGGACTCTGCACTTCGGAGCTTAGATTGCCTGAAAATTACTCGG
>JBCBTL010000005.1:0-14922 GCA_039818705.1 Cyanobacteria bacterium J06639_1 | reverse complement strand
CTTCTTACTGTTCGTCCTGCTTTACGAAGTCGAACTGATCCCGCTGTACCTGCTGGTGTCGATTTGGGGGGGCGAGAAACGCACGTATGCAGCCACGAAATTCCTGCTCTACACGGCGGTCTCGGGAATTCTGTTGCTGATCGCGTGCTTCGGTACCTTTTTGCTGAGTGGCACGTCAGATTTCAGCTACAGCTCTTTGCTCGAAGCAGATATTCCTTTCCGGGGTCAGTTGCTGCTGTCCCTCGTCATGCTCGTCGGTTTCGGGATCAAAATTCCGCTCATCCCCTTGCACACTTGGCTGCCTGACACCTACGTGGCGGCTTCGACTCCTGTGGCGATCGTGCTGGGTGGAGTGCTCGCCAAGCTCGGGACTTACGGGTTGTTGAGGTTTGGATTTAGCTTGATGCCCGATGGATGGCACGCGATCGCTCCCGTCCTAGCCATCTTCGCCACGATTTCAGTGCTGTACGGCTCGGTGGTGGCGATCGCGCAGCAGGATATCAAGCGGATGGTGGCTTACAGCTCGGTCGCTCACATGGGATACATTCTGCTGGGCATGGCGGCAGGAACGCCCTTGAGTCTGGCTGGGAGTATCGCGCTGATGGTGTCCCACGGGTTGATTTTGGGCATTCTGTTCAACTTGGTCGGGATTGTCGAAGCCAAGGTAGGAACGCGAGAGCTAAACGTCCTGAACGGCTTGATGAATCCGGTGCGCGGCTTGCCACTGACCAGCGCCATGCTCGTCCTCGGAGGCATGTCGAGTGCGGGCATCCCTGGTCTGGTGAATTTCGCAACAGAATTCGTTGTTTTCCAGGGTAGCTACCGAGTCTTTCCCGTTCCGACGTTAATCTGTGTGATTGGCACGGGTCTCACAGCGGTTTACTTCGTCATCCTGCTCAATCGCACCTGCTTCGGGCGCTTGGACAGTCAGAGCGCGTACTTCCCCAAGGTCACGTTTGGCGAAAAACTGCCCGCGTTGACCCTAGCTGCCTTCATCATTGCGTTAGGAGTTCAACCGAACTGGCTGCTGCGCTGGAGCGAACCCACTCCGATATCCACGATCGCCGCTGCTGTAAGCCAGGCACCAGCTCCCGCGAGCGAACCTCTGGCACTCTATACGCAGAGCGATCGCTAATCTCTTCTCGCCTCCATCTACTCGCACTCATTTCGAGCTAAGCCGATGACCACCGCACCGACTCTCGACCAGACCACGCTGCCCCCGTCGTCTCACGAATTTGCCGAGGTGATTCATCGCCTCGAAGCGGGGGGATCGATGCTGCCAGACACGCCGGAAAATCTGATGCAGATTATCGGCATTTACAAGGCGTATGCCGTGCCGATGGACTTTTACTGGCGCGATCTGCTCTACATCGGCGAGCGCGTCTTCTTAAACCCACTCCCCGCCTTCAAATATTTCATTTCCAAAGACTACCTCGAACGCCACAACACCTATTCAGGTGATAAATCGCCGCTGCGAATTTGGCGCGGACGCGGGGAAGTCCATCCCGAACTGGAAGAATTTATGGCAACGGGCGAGCTAGGCATGAAGTTGCCAAAGCTTATCCATCACCTCTGGCACGATCGCGTCAATATGGAGTTTGCGGAAGCCTGCATGCGCGCCATGTTCTGGCATCGCGATATCAACCCGAGATTTAATGATTATCTGTATTGCGAAGCCTATCTGGAAGAATGCGATCGCGCCATTCGTGCCTATTTCAAGCGCAACCCGTTGATGCTGGGACTGTACAAACTGTTCCCGGACATGTTTATCGAACAGGCTCGCCAAGCTTCTTACTACGCCAATCTAGGACTGTTTTGGGAAGTCATGGCTCCCGTCTTCTTTGAGATGTCGGATATCTACGATGAAGGTGGCTTCAAATCCGTTCCCGATGCCATGGATTTCCTGGTCAACGGCATTTTTGCTGTGGCTGGTCGCCCGATTTACCATCACGTATACGTGGGCGACGAGTGCTTCGAGTTAATTCCTAAATCAGCGGGATTTACGTGGCTGTACGAAGCGGCATTACCCTACGTCGAAGCCGTGTTCTACCGCACCTCTCCCTTTCGCGGTACCAAGTCTTATAACGCTCAAGCCGGGCAAGTGCCCGCCGACCAAAAAGACTTCCACTACGGCATTCTCTACGCCGACGTGTTTCCTGTGGGCAGCGCGGGCATTCCTCCCACGCTGTTGATGCAGGACATGCTCCACTTTTTGCCGCCGTATTTGGTCGAATATTATCGCCAGCACTGCCGCAGCGATGACGACACCCTCATTCAGCTAGGCATTACGTTCCAGCGATCGATGTACAACGTCACCTCTGCGGTCATTCAGGCGTTGCGAACGGCGTTGTTGTATCCCCTCGATGACTCGAATCCCGAGCATTTGAAGGCCAATCGCGAGTTTTTTGAGGCGCAAATGGATCGCCTAACGCGATCGGAAGCGCGCCTGCGGGATATCCAACGTCAAAGCTATCGCTAGGGGTGAAATCTACCATGTCAACCATCGTCGATATTGCCGTTAGCAATGAAGACTTTAATACCCTCGTGACGGCAGTAAAGGTTGCGGACTTAGTCGAGGCATTGCAATCTCCCGGCCCCTTTACCGTTTTTGCCCCCGTCGATGCCGCCTTCGCTAAACTCCCGCCCAATACGGTGAATAACCTGGTACAAAATCCGCCGCAGCTCGCTCGGATTTTGAAGTTTCACGTTGCGTCAGGCATTTGGAAAAAGGCCGATTTAGCTTCAGTGGACAGCCTTGACTCTTTGGAAGGTTCTTCGATTCCCATTCGAGTGAAAGACGACCTGTTTGAAGTGAAGAATGCGACAGTGATCGCCTCTGACATCGAAGCCTCCAACGGCATCATCCACGTCATCGACACGGTAATTCTGATGGGCTGATTGCGGAGCCTGACTTCTCGTACGGTGCAGCACCGAGTCAGGCGTAATCTTCACAGGTGAAATCGCGATATTGCGATCGCAACTTCATCTCAATCCAAGCGATCGCGCCTGACGACTTGCGGCAACGCGCTGTTTTGGCGCGATCGCAGTTCTCGTTGCTGTCGTTCCACCACTTCGGGATACCAATACTCAGCCCAATCTCGCCCGACGCGCACGGTGACCTCTGCCGAAATATCGCCGGTGGACTGAACGCGCACTTCGCCAAACCCCAATAGCGCTTGGATTTCACGAGCCATAGCCGTATCCCCGCGCTGCGCCAGAATTTGCGTGATCGGGATGGCACGAGGGGCATCGGCATTGATGGCGATGTTGCTAAAGCCACGTTTTTCGAGGCTGTCCGCCATTCTGCCCCCCATCTGGGGTAACCCCGTCGCGTTTTCGATCGAGATGCGCTGTTTCTCAAGCGATCGCGCTGTGGGCGTACCGAAATCGGGAATGCCGCCGAACAAACTCGTCGCCACCTTATAAGTTGCCACCGGATCGATCACCCAAAAACTGCGATCGCCAAACTCGCCCGACTCGCTAAATCTTCCGGGTAAAAGGACGAGATTGAGGCGATCGTTCGCGGACTCGTTTTGCAAAGTGGCATCGGATGGATTGGACACGGGGGTGACGCGATCGTCCTCCCCTCCAGACTCTTGAGAGTCGAAGGCAAATCGCAAGATGGCAAAGAGTTCCTCCCACGTCAGGGAGGTTTCGACGTTCTCTTCGATCGCCTGCTTGATCTTGGGAAATCGCAGCAGCGTTCTCGGCTTGAGCAACTGCCGACTGATCACGCGCATCAGCTTTTGCTGGCGCTGCACTCGACCGATATCCCCCAACTCGTCCTGGCGAAAGCGTAGATACTGATGTGCCTGATCGCCGTTGAGGCGCTGCTGTCCTTGTTTGAGATCGATATGTAAATCTTGCGTATTGTCGTCGTACTGCATGTCCTTTTCGACGTAAATGTCGATGCCTCCCAGCGCGTCCACGAGGGCAACAATGCCTTCAGTATTGAGCAGCACGTAGCGATCGACCGGCGCGTCGCTGAGGAGAGTGCTGAGGATTTCTCCCGTCAGTAACGGGCCACCTCGCGCGTTTGCACTGTTGATTTTGCCAATGCCCCGTTCGGGCAACCGCACGCGAGTGTCGCGTGGCACTGAGAGGACGTTGATAGCTTCCGCCACCGGGTCGACGCGCACGAGCAAAATCGTATCGCTGCGTCCGCTCCACATCTGCTGTGGTCGCGAAGTCGAACGCTGAGGATCGGGGCGATCGACTCCCAACACCAGCACGCTCAACGGTTTTTCCAAGGGCTTGGTGGAGTCGTTGGCACAAAACAGGCCGCTCTCTCGGCATATCTCAGACAGTTCGCCATTCGGGCTAGAGCCGATGGGACCCCCCCAAGGATTTTCCATGACTACACGCGCGCCTGCCCCCGCGAGCATTCCCGCCGCCAACACGCCGAGCCCGCGCCACAAAAACCAACGCGGCGTAAAGCGACTCGATTGCGGGCGATCGCGACGTGGATTCACGGTTTGAGGGCGCGAGGGTGAGCTGGAGCGAGGTGAAGAACGGCGCGGAGAACCCTTTTGCGGTGGCAAGCTTTGTCGTGATGAGGCGGCAGGAACGCCAGAAACACGAGCGCCACGAGAAGAACGAGCGGGAGAAGCAGAGTCGGGACGAGATGGCTGGCGCGCGGGTTGACGCGATCGCCGCGAATGGGGCGGTAATTCTGCCATCCGTATTGTTGCCTCACACACACCCGTCGAGCGCCTTTGCAGGCGTAGTCTCGCAGTCAATCTTAGCCTAAGATAATCGAGTCAACCGGAGAGGTTCGTTCATGCAGGCCGTTATCGTCGCCGGGGGGAAGGGCACGCGATTGCGTCCGTTCACCTTGCAAACCCCCAAGCCCTTGTTGCCGCTGCTGGAACTGTCATTTCTAGAATGGATGATCGGTCGCTGTCGGGATGCTGGGTTGGTCGATATCTTGCTTAACGTTGGCTATTTGGGCGAAAAGATTGAATCTCACCTGCAAACGGGCGAACAGTTCGGTGTCAAGATTCGCTACGTGCGCGAAACCACGCCTTTGGATACAGCCGGGTCATTAGTGCTGGCAAAACCCTTTTTTACGGGCGAGCCGCTGGTGGTATTCAATGCGGATATCCTGACAGACTTGAACCTTAAAGAGGTGATGGCGGCACACGAAGCGTCTGGGGCGATCGCTTCTCTCACGCTCACCCGCGTCGAAGACATCACGGCGTTTGGCCTGGTTGAAATTGATGACGACAACCGCATTTTGGCGTTTCGCGAAAAACCCTCTGCCGAAGAAGCCGCCACGATCTCGACGGACACGATCAATGCCGGTACTTACGTCCTCGACCCCAGCATTTTTGATGCCTATCCCGAAGGCGAACCCCTCAGCTTCGAGCGCCGCGTTTTCCCCGGTTTGCTAGAAGATGGCAAGCCCATGAACGCCTACATCCACAGCGGGTATTGGCGCGACTTGGGCACGCCTCGCAGCTACTATCAGGGGCAGCTCGATTTGTTGACGGGCGCGCTGCAGGAAACGAGTTTCTTAAGCGGGGCGGAAGCGCGATCGCCCGGCATTTGGGTACATCCCACCGCCACAGTGGATGCCAGCGCCAAACTCGAAGCTCCCTGCTACGTCGGATCTGACTGCAAACTCGGTGCCAGTGCAGAATTACCGGCTGGCACGGTGGTGACTGCCCGCTGCTGGGTGGACAAGCGTTTAGAACCCGGGGTTTACGCCCCGGGCACGCTGGCGGTTTGAGTCTCGACCGAACCGCGCGCAAATTAGGTGACGCTTTTATCCAACTGCGTGGGCAGCGCGCTTGTAGGCTTCATCCAACGTCTCGGCCAGGGTGGGGTGAGTGTGAACGAGCTTAGCGAGATCTTTCACGCTGGCGCGCTCGGCGATCGCCTGCGAAGCCTCGTGAATTAAGTCCGCCGCGTGGGGGCCGAAGATGTGCGCGCCCAGCAGTTCGCCGTTGGATTTATCGAAGATCACCTTCACCATGCCGTCGGTGTCGGCAGAGGCGATCGCTTTCGAGTTCCCGCCGAAGTAAGTGCGCGCCACGCCCACTTTGTAGCCTTTGTCTTTGGCTTGAGGTTCAGTAAGCCCGACGAATCCCATTTCGGGGTGGGTGAATACGGCGGCAGGAATGCTGTGGTAGTCCACGCTCGACTCGCGATCGCACATCGCCTCTACAGCAGCGATTCCTTGGGCAGAAGCCGTATGAGCCAGCATCATTTTGCCAGTGGCATCGCCGATCGCCCAGACGTGCGGGACAGAGGTTGCCATGCGATCGTCCACCGGAATGAAACCGCGCCGTCCGGTATCGATGCCTAGGTCTTCCAAGCCCATATCTTTGCTGATCGGGATGCGCCCTGTGGCGACCAAACAGGCATCCACCTCCAGGGTCGTGTCGTTAGACAGCTCGATCTGAACGGGGGTACCCGGAGTGATTTTCTTGGCCAGAACGCCTGCCATGGCCTCAATATTGCGCCCTTTCAGCAATAATCGCTGCGCCAGACGAGCAATATCGGGGTCGAACGCGGGCATCAGCTTGTCCATCGCCTCGATCATTACCACTTCGCAGCCGAGGGCGGTGTAAACGTCGGCAAACTCCAGACCGATGTAGCCGCTGCCGATGATGGCGAGCTTTTTGGGTAGGGATGCTAAATTGACTGCGCGATCGCTCGTAAACACTGTTTCGCCGTCAATTTCGATACCGGGGGGGACGAATGGCGTTGACCCCGAAGCAATCAGCACGTCTTTGGCCGTGTAGGTGTTAGCTTTGCCTTCGGCAGATGTGACTTCGACAGTCTGAGCCGACAGTAACTTGCCGCGCCCCCGCAGAATATCCACCTTGAGGCGTTCGAGGGATTTCGTTAGGTCGCCGCGAATTTTGCTAACGACATCGCGGGCGTGTTTGGCGATCGCCTCGCGATCGAAGGTGACTTCGCCTACGGAAATGCCGAACTGGTCGGAATGCTGAATCTCGCGCAGGCGACCTGCTGCTGAAAGCAATGCTTTGGAAGGAATGCAGCCGCGATTGATGCAGGTGCCCCCCATCTCGGCCATTTCCACGATCGCCGTTTTCAGACCGCACTCCACTGCGTGCAGAGCGGCTCCGTGGCCTCCCACTCCGGCACCAATGATTATGAGGTCGTAATCTGGCGTTTGACTCATCTCAAGCTTCCCGGCATTGCATCGACTAGCCTACATCACCGCGCGCTGCCCTTGGTGTCTGCGCTGACTCGGCGGGGGCGCTTGGGATGGGACGAGATAGTAACAGATTGTTAAAGCCGATTGTTAAAGTAGATGTAGCTGCGATTCGAGATGTCCCTGCCATCTCAACTCTCAATCAATCTCAATGGCCTCACCGAAAGAGATGTCCTCCGAGAAAGAGTCCGCTGAAGGTGACCTCGTGCAATCCAACCTCGTGCAATCCAACCTCGTGCAATCTGACATTGCCTACTCCGATGCGATTTACCGCCGCGCCGAGCGAGCCTTGCGCTGTTCGCCCTTTACCCGGCGATTGGTCGAGTCTTTGCGCGATCGCAGCGTAGATCTATCAGAAATTAGCGGCCAGCGAGGGTTAGACAAGGGATTTACGACCCACGTCGTGCCCGAGCTTGCTGCCGAAAGCGCGATGGCGTGGCTGATTCAGGTGGGGGCACTACGGCACGAAGTCGACGGTCAGGGAATCACCAGTCGCTATCGCCTCTCTTTAATCGGTCGCCAACTGCTCGATCGCCTGTCCCCTGCGGACGATTTGGGCGGCACGGCAGGGTTGGTCGATTGGGTAGGCGATCGCCTGACTCGGTTGGGAATGCGCTAGCGAGGAGAGCGATCGTGAGTGACTACGAACAAGCGTCATTGAATTTTGAAGCTGTTTCTGCAAACGCGCCAGCCGAAACGCCTGCTCCTCAGACCGTAACCGTCCGATTTCTTCCAGACGATATTTCTGTGGAAGCGATGCCGGGAGACTCGTTATTGCGGGTCGCGCACGAGGCCGGAATTGATATCCCCACGGGCTGCTTGCGCGGGTCTTGTCACGCCTGCGAAGTGGGAACGGATGTGTGGGGGCCCGTCTGTTCTTGTATTGCTGCCGTGCCGCCGCGATCGCTCACCGTCGAACTGTGGCAAGACCCGACCTGGTGAGGGAAAGCTAGACCTTGCGGGCGGAAACGCGCGATCGCTCAGTTCTGCTGCGTAGTGGCATAATTGGCGAGGGTAAACTAGCTGCACCGTCGTTCTGCTGAAATCGAGGCATCTCAATGGCTAAAGGATTTGGACCTTTTGGAAAGATTCAGGAAGCGCTGAAAAAGGCTCAGCAAGTCCGCGAAGGCGCTCAGCAGCTCCAAACCGAACTGGACAATATGGAAATTGTCGGCGAGGCGGGCGAAGGGAAGGTCAAAGTTACCCTTAGCGGCAACCAAGAGCCTCGCGCTGTGGCCTTCACCCCGGAAGCGCTGCAAGAAACCCCCGAAGCGCTCTCTGAAATGGTGCTTACGGCGATGAACGATGCTTACATTCGCTCGACCGAAACCATGCGGGAACGGATGGAAGAGCTAACCGGCGGTATCGATTTGCCTGGCCTGGGCGCGTAACGCTCCGCCTATCTTGTCGAAGCCCCTTCTCTAGCGCTTGCAGCAGACACTCACCGTGCTGCAGGCGCTCTCGTCTTTTCAACGCCCATGTACACACGCCCTCTGGCTCGCCTCATCGAAGAATTACAGCGACTGCCCGGTATCGGCCCGAAATCGGCGCAGCGGCTCGCGTTGCACTTGCTCAATCGCCCGAAACCCGAAGTGGAAGGACTGGCGCGGGCGCTGCTCGATGCGAAAGAACAGGTTAAACACTGCTCGTCCTGCTTTCATTTCTCGGCAGAAGATCCTTGTGAAATTTGCCGATCGCCTCAGCGCAATACGCGCCAAATCTGCGTGGTGGCCGACTCTAAAGATTTGATCGCGCTGGAACGCACCCGCGAATACAAGGGCAAATATCACGTGTTGGGCGGCCTCATTTCCCCCATGAACGGCATCGGCAGCGATCAGCTCAACCTGCGATCGCTCATCCAGCGGGTAGCTCGCCACAAACCCGAAGAAATCATCCTCGCCATCAGCCCCAGCGTGGAAGGGGAGGTGACTATGCACGTCGTCGCGGACTTTTTGCGAGAATTACCCAGCGCGCCGCGCATGACCCGGATCGCCTTCGGATTGCCGGTGGGCTCGGACTTGGAATATGCCGACGAAGTGACGCTAGCGCGGGCGCTGGAGGCTCGCCAGGAGATGGTCTAGGCTGGGGAGACTTGCTCCTCACTCTGGAGGTCGCGCGTCCGTGTCTCTCCGCTTCGCGATCGCTCTCACTGCGATCTCACTCTTGTTCGCAATGCCGACGGGTCTGCCCGCGCGATCTCAACCCGCCGCTGAATCTAGTGCCGCGCCAGAAGACATCCCCTGGCCGATTCAGGTCGGTCGTCGCATCACGGCACTACGCACCCGAATCCCGACGGTCGATCGTGTCGTGCTCGTGCCGGATGAGGCCACGTTTTTAGTGGCGATTCAGGAGTGGAGCCTGTCCGGACGCTGGCCGATTTTGATCGAAGACGATCGCTACACCCCCCTATTTCTGCAAAAGTTTCAGCCTGCAGAAGTAGTGCGGTTGCCTGCCGTGGGGACGCCCGTGCCCGAGGGCGAAGCGTTGCGAGAGGCGATGCAAGTCGCTGTAGCCCCGGCCTGGAACGCACCGGATGCGCGATCGCTGCCGGTCACTTGGCGGCGGTTGAACTGGTCGCCGCCGGGAGTGGTTTTCACGTGGGAAGCCGATTCGGCTTGGCCGGCAGCGGTGGCGCTCGCTGCCGATCGCGGTCAACCCCTTTCTTTTCTGGAAGGGGATTACGGCGCAGTTAACGAGGCCATCTCCGATCCGCTGTTGTGGGAACGGCTGAATAGCGCGATTGAAGACGGGGTCGCCGCCAGCGGATATGACTATGCGGGGACGGGAGACGCGATCGACACGATTACGGTAGTGCGCGAGCTGCCCGTTCAGTACGACAAGCGCGCGGTCACCGATTGGCTGGCGCGCCACCCCACTCAGAAGCGCTGGGCGGTGGCGGGATGGCTGTTCGGGTCGGCAGAGCGATCGCTGTATCAGGCCATGTGTGCCATTTTTCTGACGACTGAATCCGTGTTGGTTTACAACAGCTACGCAGCCGACGAAGAGCCGTGGATTACCTACTCGACCGACGATGCTGCGGCATTATTCGAGGCTGCAAACTTAAACGTGCGCCACGTCAAACCGCCAGAAGCCGATCGGCAGGCTTGGTTGAGCTTGAGCGAAGCCGGTTCGTTTGCCTTCGATGCGATCTTGATGAGTTCGCGCGGCCCCCGAAAGCGATTTCGGGTGGGAGCCGGACAGGCTCGCGTCGGCGACATTCCGCAACTGGCTGCCCCGACCGCAGTTCACTTGATTCACAGCGGCTCCGCCGCTGCTCCTGCCGATCCAGACACCGTGGCTGGCCGCTGGCTGGAGAACGGTGCCTACGCTTACGTCGGTAGCGTCCGGGAGCCATTTTTGTCGGCGTTCATTCCCCCGAGGCTGCTGGCGGCGCGCTTGCTGCGGGGCGCGCCATTCCTCATGGCGGCGCGCTACTACGATCTCAAGCCTTGGCGCATTACGACCATCGGCGATCCGCTCATGACCCTGTCTCCGCCCCGCGATCGCCTTGCCCCCGCCCAAATCCCGCTGCGATCGCGATCGGCCAGTCGGCTCGATCTCAACACCATGAATCTCAACACCATGAATCTCAACATCATCAATACCGACGCGGTTCTCGCTGCCGATTAACATACGTGTAGTCTGCCGCCGCATTTGCCCGATCGGGAAAGGAACCTCATGTTAGGAACGTTGCAAAGTTCGACCGTCCGGGTCGAGATCGATGCGACAGCAGCTCAACTGCGGCACTGTTTGACCGATCCGGCCACGATGGCGCGCTGGCTGTGGCCGCTGGAATTGGCCGAACCGCAGGCTCCTGAATTGCAGGTGGGCAGCCAATTTACGACCCGCATTGGGCCATTGCAGTTCGGCCACGAGGTCAAAGCGCTGGCCGACGGGCAGTTGACGCTGATTTTGTGGGGGGGGCTGGACGGCTGGAATGAATGGCTGTGGGGAGATGGTTGGGTGCAGCTCCGAGCGGAAGGGGTGTCGCTGCTGCCGCTGAGGTTGGGACAGTCCGTCATGCTGCAACGACTGCGCGATATCGCCCCGCAAGTGGCGGCATGACGCTTGCGGCGGACGGGCGCCGAGCTTGAGGGATACAACGCGGATGGGTACAACGCGGACGAACGGGATGGGTAGAGGAAGCGCGATCGCTTGCCTGCTGCGCCGCACTTGGCTGTCGCTCCTCGCTTTGGGGCTGGGAGCTGCTGTCGCGTTGGGGGTGGGGGCGATCGCCTTATCGCAAACCTCACCGCCCAGTCCCGCCAGTAGTCCGAACGGTATCGAACTGAATATCCCGCAGCCTTCACAGTTTTCGCAAACTGAACCCGAGCGATCGTCATCAGGAGAGCAGGGGACGGCAGCGCCGGTCATCGTGGGCGAGTTTCCGGTCTTTTTCCTGCAATCGACTCAGTTTCCCAGCGATTTGCGGGTGCTGAACGTCAAGCGCCGCATTGACGAATTCTTGGTTATCGAATCCGACGGCACGATTCCGATGCCTGACGTGCGCGTTCTGCAAGACGCGAACAATCAGTACGTGCTTTATCTAGGCGAAGCGGGTCGGTTCAACGACACTCGTGCCCCTCTGTTCACTGTTACCTACGAAGATGCGGCGGCGGAATTGCAGGAAGACGCTCCGTTCGGACAGCGACTTGCCCTCGTCCGCCGGGTAGCCGAAACGTGGGACGACGAGCTAGAAGACGCGATCGAACGGGCGCGGCAGGACAAACTCGACCTGCGACGGGCGCGCCAGCCGCTCTATCTCGCCCTCAGCATCGTGTCTTCGCTCGCGGCATTGACGGCGATGTATCCCCTCATTCGCCTGAGCGATCGCCTGCTCCGACGCGGCCAAACCTGGGTCGCCGCCCGAGCGGGAGAGAACTGGTCGGGCTGGTTAGAGCTGATCGTGTTTTGCCTCACCTGGGGTGCGCGCGTGGCGATCGCGGCGGGATGCTTGCACCTGGCACTGTACGCGATGCCGCTGCTGCGATCGTTTCAGCGCTGGCTATATTTTCACATCGGCACGAGCATTCGCGCTTTCCTGCGCATTCTGCATCAACCGATCGTGCCCAATACGTCGTTTTCGATCAGCAGTTTGGCGCTGTTCGGGGTGCTGACCGCGATCGCCTACGCGATCGCCCGCAATCTCAGTCTGCTCATTCGCGATCGCTTTTTGCGGCGATCGAATCTCGATCTCGGCACCCAAGAAACTACGGCGACGGCGATTCAATACCTGCTGACGCTGATCGGGACGATCGTCGTGTTGCCCTCTGCGGGGATTGACTTCAGCTCGATTGCGCTGGTGGCGGGTGCCGTTGGTTTGGGGATCGGCTTCGGACTCCAAAATTTGAGCAATAACTTTATCAGCGGCTTGGTGGTGCTGTTCGAGCGTCCCATCCAGGTGGGAGACTACATCGAGATCGAAGATTTGCAGGGAACGGTGGAGCGCATCAGCATCCGGGCAACCGCGATTCGCACTCAGGATAATATCTACGTCATCGTGCCCAACTCCCGCTTCGTCGAAAATAACGTCGTGAATTGGAGCTATCGCAGTCCTCGCTGTCGCATTCACATCACGGTGGGAGTGGCCTATCACTCCGATCCGGCTGAGGTGCAAGAGGCGCTACTGGAGGCCGCGCGATCGAACCCGCGCGTGCTAACCAACCCGGAACCGCGCGTGTGGCTGTCTGATTTTGGCGATTCTGCCCTCAATTTCCATCTGTTGGTGTGGACGAGTCGCCCGCAAGCTCGATTCGACCTGGAAAGCGAACTCAACATCAACATCATTTCCGAGTTCAGAGCGCGAGACATCGAGATTCCTTTCCCGCAGCGCGACGTTCACATCAAGTCCGCCGACAGTTTGCGCGATATTTGGGTATCTAGCCATAGCAACGGGCGATCGCTCGATCCCCCATCCCCCAACGCCTCTAACTCGTCCGCAGTCGCGAACGCCCCAGCAACTGAACCTCCCGAGAGTTCCTAGACGGCTGCACTGGATGCCTATTGCAAAGATGCATACCGCACGCGATCGCTTAACTCGATCTGCGCGGCGCTAAACCCCGCCTGCGCTAAGTGGTCTAAAAAAACGCGATCCCAATACCGCCCGTCTAGTTGGATGGCGCGACTGTAGGCCGCTCGCGCGTCATCGAGATTCTCGGCAGACCAGTGGGCGATCGCTAGTGCCACCCAAGGATGGGGATTTTCGGGTTCTAGTTCTGTCGCGCGTAGAGCGTTTTGAATGGCGGTTTCGGTGTCTCCCGCGCGCTGATAGGCCAGGCTGAGATTGTAAACGGCGATTTCGTTCTCAGGATCGAGACTGGCCGCGCGTTCGTGGGTGGCGATCGCTCGGTCGAGCTGACCGTCTACAAGGTACGCGATGCCCAAGGCGTTGAGGGCGGGAATGTGGTCGGCATCGCGATCGAGCGCGGCCTGAAGGGCTCGTTCTGCCTCGCCTGTTCGACCGACGAGATGCAGCGTCCACCCCAGAATGACGCTGCCTGATAAAGTTTCTGGATCGAGCGCGACGGATTCTTGCAGCGCCGCGATCGCCGCCTCGAACTCTCCCGCGCTGCGGTATTCCAGCCCGACTTGGCGCAACCGACTCGCTGCCGCGCGATCGCTCGCCGATACAGGAGCCACCGTCGGACTCGGGGTCGCCAGAGGGGCGGGCGGATCGACCGGTGCGGGGTCGGGAGGCGGGGAAGTGCAAGCGGCGATCGCGATCGCGATTCCGCCAACGAGCGCGTGCCGCAAATGAAGTCGAGTCACCGTTGTGTGCTGCCAAGTGGGTCTAAGCGCAGCCTAGCGAAATCCACACCCACTGGCACCTAAGCTTTACGAGTCGGCTTGATGCGCTCGACACCTGCTTTCATCAGGAGGTAGTAGAGATCGCGGTAGCCCACCCGCAGGTCGATATCAGCATTTTTGAGCTTGGCCTGACGGGTGCGACCGCTATAGGCGCTATAAACCTCGTAAGTGTCGCCCGCAAACAGGAACGACGACACATCAGACAGTTCTTCTCCCCCCAACAGCAGCCAGCGATCGCCGTCGAATTCAAAGCGATAGCGAGCTTTATCGATCGTGGTTGAGGGACGATCCATCACGGCCTTAATTTCGCCCTCGTACAGCCCTTTTTCCATCGATAAGGGCGAAATCGTCACTTCAATATCTTTGTATTTGCAGGTGGCGCGGTTGCAGAACTTGATGTAAACCATCTCGTCCGCGATCGCCTGAAGCCTCTGAGTGACCTCTTCCCGCGACGGAATGGCCTTGACCTGCGCTGGGATAGATTCGGTGGCGAGTTCGGCAGCCTCCAAAGACTGCGCGCTAGCGGGCAGAACGAATGCGCCGCTCCACAACCAAGCGATACAGGCGATCGCGATCGCCCATTGACGAATTTGGCGGGAGAGAGCGCAGAGCATGGCAATTGTTTCCAAATGTAACAGCCGCTCATCTAAGCCTATCGCACTGGCTCCCCCTTCGGAGGCAGAACTTCAATTGCGAGGTCAGATGGAACACTCTCTGAGCGTGCAACTCGAACGTCCCCCGCAGCTTCACCCGCCAACTCGTTCAAAAGCAGTGAAGCGATCGCGTTTTGCAGGTCAGAATCGCAAGTCTTCAACTGCGCGATCGCTTTCTCCAGAAGTTCAGTCACTAAATTCATCCCGAAAGACCGCAGTTCCGGTATCGTGCGTTGGATCGGTCTGGTATGCAATATGGGGTGGCTAGTAGCGCAT
>JBCBTL010000004.1:0-16385 GCA_039818705.1 Cyanobacteria bacterium J06639_1 | reverse complement strand
ACTTCCTCTACGACCTCAGCCAAGCCCACCTCGCTGGAGCCATTTTCCCGCTGGGAGAACTGACCAAAGCAGAAACTCGCGAACTGGCGGCGCAAAGCGATTTACCCACGGCACAAAAGCCCGAAAGCCAAGATCTGTGTTTGGTGGAAGCTCACGGCTCGATGCAGTCCTTCCTCGATCGCCACATTCCACCCGCCCGAGGCGAAATCGTCGATACTCAAGGCAACATCTTGGGCGAACACGATGGCGTGCATCACTACACCATCGGCCAGCGCAAAGGATTGGGAGTTGCTGCCGCGCATCCGCTATACGTGGTGCGCTTAGACGTGGCGATGAATCGGGTAGTGGTAGGCGATCGCTCGGAAGCCACGCAGTCCGTTGCGATGCTGCGGCAGGTGAACTGGGTCTCAATGTCTGTACCCAGCGCTCCGCTACGAACGTCGGTGCAAATCCGCTATCGCTCTCAGCCCGTTCCGGTGACGGTGGAACCCATACGCGATGCGGACGGCGACAGCACGCGGGCGCGGCTAGTGTTTGACGAACCCCAATTCGGCGTGACCCCCGGCCAGGCTGCAGTCTGGTACGACGATGACGTGTTGCTGGGAGGGGGGCTGATCGAGCGCTTTTCATCACCTGCGTCGGTCTCTGCCTCTTGAGTCGTTACGGGCTTGAAAAACTAGCGAGATCGCTCGGCATTGGTACGCTCGAATTCCAGCCGCGTCGGTGCCGCGATCGCGTATCCCTGGGCGAAGTCGATGCCGATCTGTTGCAGTTTGGCCAAGGCGACATCCGTTTCAACGCATTCGGCCACAGTTTGAATGCCCATGATGTGACCGATTTGATGAACTGATTCCACCACTGCTGCTGCCAGTGGGTCAGCAGCGATCTCGCGGATGACGTTCCCGTCAATTTTGAGATAGTCCACGGGAAGCTGTTTCAGGTAGGAAAACGAACTCATGCCGCTGCCGAAGTCGTCGAGCGCGAAAGCACAGCCAAGTGCTTTCAATTCGCGAATGAAGCGGGAGGCTTTGCTCAAGTTCGCGATCGCCGCTGTTTCGGCCACTTCAAAACAGATAAACTCCGGTTCGATCGCGTGGGTTTGCAACTGCGTTCTGACGAAATCGAGAAAGCGGTCGTCGTTTAAGCTCGCCCCAGACAGATTGACTGAGTAGAGGGCGCGATCGCGTGAGTCGGAGGGAGCCCCATCGCAAAAGGCACGAAACTCAGAGGTGAGCGTCCGAAACACCCAGCGATCGAGTTCGGGCATGAGGTTATAGCGTTCGGCAGCCGGGATAAAGGCCATCGGCAACACGATGCTGCCATCTTCATCGACAAAACGCAGCAAGACTTCGTAATGGAGTAGGGGCGGTTCCGAGTGAGTCTCGGAGATCGAAGACGCTACAGGGACGATGGGCTGTACGTACAGGCACAGTCGGTTTTCAGCAACGGCTCGGTGAATGCGAGCGATCCACTGACGCTGTCCGCGCTGTTCGGTCAGCTCGCGATCGCCCGACTGGTAAATGTGAATGCGATTGCGCCCAGCTTCCTTAGCTGTGTAACAGGCCGCGTCGGCTCGGCTGAGCACTGCGCTCAAGTCGCGGGTGTCAGGGTCGATCGCCACTAACCCCATGCTGGAGCTGGTCGAGAAGACTTTGTCTTTCCAAGCAAACTTCATCGCCTGCAATTCTTGATTCACCGACGTGGCAATGCGGCGCGCGGTTTCCATCGAACAGCGATACAGCAGCAGACCGAACTCATCGCCCCCGAAGCGAGCTACGACATCTGACGCTCGCACCTGCTGGCGCAGGAGATCGGCAATTTGCCGCAAGAGTTCGTCCCCAGCCGCATGACCGCAGGTATCGTTTACCACCTTGAAGCGATCGAGATCCAGAAAGCAAAGGATGTGGCGATCGCCTCGCTCCCGCGCGCTGGAGATTGCGATATCGAGCTGGCGCTCGAAGGCGCGACGGTTAAGCAGGCCGGTCAACTCGTCATGCGTGGCTTGCCACGATAGCTGCCGGGCGAGCTGCCGTGACTGTGTCACATCTCGAAATACTA
The DNA here is from genome assembly GCA_039818705.1 of Cyanobacteria bacterium J06639_1. Lineage (GTDB taxonomy): Bacteria > Cyanobacteriota > Cyanobacteriia > Thermostichales > PCC-7336 > JBCBTL01. The sequence continues at coordinate 14,327 of JBCBTL010000004.1, read as the reverse complement.
ATACTGCCCCGATTGGCTTGCCCGCCCGATCGCAAATGGGGGCGCTCGAGTCTTCCACGGCGCGTTCGGAGCGATCGCGGGCGATTAGGAGGGTTTGCTCAGCCAGTCCGCCAATGGTGCCCTCGCGCATGACGCGCATCACCGGATTTTCGATCGGCAGGCGGGTGGTTTCGTCGATGAGCTGAAAGACGTCACCAAGCGGTTTGCCTGTTGCAGCGGCGGCATTCCAGCCGGTAAGTTGCTCGGCGGCAGGATTGAGATACTCGATGCGACCGCGCGCGTCAGTGGCAATCACGCCATCCCCAATCGAACGCAGCGTAATTTGAGCTAGTTCTTTTTCGCGAAACAAGCTGCGCTCAGTCTGCTGGCGGCGCTCGATTTCGCGGGTGAGGTGCTGATTGGCAACGGTTAGTTCGCGCGTTCGGTCGGCCACTAACTGTTCGAGGTGTTCTTCGTAGCGACGGAGTTCGGCTTCAGCCTGCTTGCGCTCGGTAATATCTCGCGAAACGGTGACAATTTCTTTGACCTCGCCAGCGCGATCGCGGATCGCCCGACTCGTTGTTTCCAACCATACGTAGCTGCCATCTTGGCGACGGGCTCGATAGCTGAGGGTATGAGCATCGGGTAAGCGCCCGACCGCCGCAATGGTTCGCTCCCAAGCCGCGCGGTCATCAGGATGAAACAGGTCGAAAAAGGAGCTGCTGAGGAGGTCGGTCGGCGCGTACCCCAAAATGGAGCTGCACGCTGGCGAGACATACGTATAAACGTGATTCGGCGCGAGGCAGGCGATCAAATCCGTCGAAAACTCCGCGAGCAATCGATACCGGGCTTCACTGTCCGATGTTTTTATTGCCGCTGAGTTTGCCTCTGTTGCATCAGAGCTTGTCTGCGCTGCGGCAGAAGCGCTTTGTTCCTCAAATGGGGGCGTACGAGCCGTCACGATCGCGTCGAGCCACCTCAGCCGCGAAAGTAAGCCCACGCGCCCGCTGGATTCGTCTGCCACGAGGAGATAGTTATCTTCAAAATCGCGCCACATCTGAGCCCAGGACGACGGATCGAGAAGTTGGTCGAGCGGCACAGTGCCGCTAACCGGTGACATCACGTTAGCGACTCGAATCGCAGGATCGCCCCTCAAACGATGGAGAGCATCAAGCAGATCGCCGTCAACCACCATCCCAACAACCTGCTTCGCTGCAAAGGCAAGCCGGGCACCGCAGGGCTTGGGTAGTGCAGACTCAGTCAGGTTCGATTCAGACAGACTTGATTCAGATAGACTTGACGCGGAAATAACGATCGCGCATGGGGCGTATCCAGCTCGCTGACCATCGCGCGCAGCCTGCATCCGATCGACTGCCTCAGTCACACTCATCTGCGCGTGTAAGACAGTGGGTTCCCACTCAATACTTTGATTCACCCATTCCGGGCAATTGAAATCAGCATCAAATAACGGTGGTGGTGTCGATGTCATAGAGATTGAATGCACCCGGTTCCGCTACATGAAGCAACTGCGCTCAAAGATGCTGTCCCTGGGTGTCGAGCGGTAGTGCGTTTGGCTGACACGTGCGATCGCTCTCAGTGTAGTCTCACCCGTTCCGAACTGCGATTCGGTTTAGAGAACTGAACTTCTTCAGGTTGGCATCTCAAGACGACTCGACCCTACTCTGCCCGCACGCGCGCGGGTTCATAACAAATTCATCACCACCAGGTCCGTTCACGCCAACGATCGCCGCATCGCAGTCCAAATCATCGCGCCGTACTTGACGAGTTCAAATGCGACGACGCAGGTCAGTAACGTGACGGCTATTACTCCTCGCCAGCGGCCTGCTATCCAAACCCCAACTAATGCGATCGCCCCTAAATCCACAGCCGTCAGCGCCCAGCGCTGCTGCCTCGCGATCTCGCGAACGGGGCGATCGCTCCCCGGCACCAGCCGAACCGGCACGAATGCATTAAATCCCGCGAGAGCGAGCAGAACACCCAGCGCTCCCCAGCCCAGATCGACACTAGCGCCATAAAAACCGCACAGTTCGAGCGCAATCGCAATCGCGACCACGCGATCGAATCGATCCAACATTCGGGAAAGGCTCGATCGTTTCAGGTCGGCTTGAGCCTCGATTTCAGCCCGCACGCGAGCTGCTGCTAACAGGTCTACGCGTGCCATCCAAGCTTGCTCGACAGCAAAGAGCGCAAACGCGGCTGCCATCAATTGAGTTGCGCTTGGAAAGGCGTGCCAGCGAACGGCGATCGCGATCGCGGCTGGCGCGAAAGCCCAATGAATCTGGCGTTTCCAGAACGAGTGTGACACGAGAGCGGCTGCGCAACTTCAAAGAAATTCGACCTATCCTAGCGTGTTTTCGCGTTCCCTCCGATCCTGGCGATCGCCCCTCTTCCTGCTGTCCTCAACAGCCTTCAAACTGCTCTTGACGTTTTAAGCCACCTCCAGAATGCCGTCGCAGTCTGGATTTCTGTGACCTCACTGAAACGTCAAGAGCAATAGACCCTGATTGGGCAATCTGTTGGAATGGGGTTCAGTAGCTTCCGAAACCTCGTAGCATGGACGAGTGCGAATTGAAGCATTTGCGGGAGAGCAAGCGTGGGGCGAGATATTGGCTTAATCGTTCTGGACATTGACGGTACGATCGCGGGCACCAACAACACAGTTGCTCAGCCCGTTCGCCAGGCCGTTGCCGCTGCCAAAGCACGAGGCATTCGGATCGCGATCGCCACCGGGCGCATGTATCGTTCGGCCTGTCGGTTTCATTACGACATTGCCGCTGACATGCCGCTTTCGGCCTACCAAGGCGCGTTGGTCAAAGAGCCAGAGAGCGATCGCGTCCACCGCCATTGGTCGCTGCCCCTCGACATCGCCAGCGAACTGATTCAGCAGCTCGAACCGACTAATTTTGTCGTTCACGTTTACATTGACGACAATCTCTACCTCAAAGAGCTCAATCCCCTCAGTCAGGCATACGCCGAGCGATCGCAAGTCCCGATCAATTTGCTGTCTGACCTAGGTTCCGAACTCACCCTCGAACCGACCAAAATTCTGGCAATGGCTGACGATCCTGCCCCCATTGAGCGCCTGCTGGCTCAGGCTCGCGAGCAGTTTCCCCCCGAGCGTCTCTACCTCACCAAATCGGTTCCGACCTTTTTCGAGGCTACCCACCCTGAAGTCAACAAAGGTCGAGCCGTACGCTATCTCGCCGAGGAGCTGCTCGGCCTCACGCCAGAGAACGTCCTTTGCGTGGGGGACAGTCACAACGATATTGAAATGCTCGAATACGCTGGCGTTGGCGTAGCAATGGGGAATGCCGCGTCTGACGTGCAGGCTCACGCCAACTGGATCGCCCCAACCATCGAACAACATGGGGTCGCCGCCGCGATCGAAGAATTCACTCTTTAGACGCAGCCCGGAGCGCTTGAAGCTTTGCGGGGCTACGCTCCTGTTTCCATCACGTTCGTGCCCCAGCCGGGCGCAGACTGAGCGGCTTTGAGGACGAATGCCTCCAGCGCCAATAGCTGGTCGTCATCCAACCAGCGAGGTGAAACTCGTCGGCATTCGAGACTTTCTTCCGAGCCGTCGTAGACGAGAGGGGCGCGTTGGAATGCCATCAAACTCGCCAGCGTATCGCGAGGAGGCGTAGCGCCTGAAAGCATGTCCAAAGACAGCGTCACCGTAGGATTTGGCAGCGTTGCTCCACCAACGTGACAGTTAATGCAGTTGCTCTCGAAAAACCGTTTGCCCTCGCTCAACTGCTCGGGTGTAACCGACACGACGAGATCGCTGGCATCCCAGGGCAACTCGATGGGGTCGCGAACGCGTAAGTAATTCGTCACGTAAGCATCGACTTTAGCAACCGCGACCGCACCCCCCGATATCCACAGGGTCAGTGCGATCGCGATCGCCAACAGCAGGGATTTAGTACGTAGAACCATACCTTGATGCGCCCACTACGCGCCCAAGCGGTTCCAAGACGGATCGTGAGCTTCGTTCTTGGTGCCACCCCATCCGGGAATGACGTTAGCTTGCTGCAGGGTGTGAGCTGCAATGAGCTCTAACTTTGCGTCATCCAAGTTGCGCATTTTGGGATAAATGCTCTTCATCTCGACATTGGGATGATACTCAGCCAGAGAGTCTTCCCCGTCATAGGTCAGCGGCTCGTGCATGTAATCAACAATCGACAGCACGGTGTCGCGACGAGGCGTTGCATTTTGCAAGTCTTCACGGCTGAGGGTTACGTCCGGATTGGTGTAGGACGTGCCTGCAATGTGGCACTGGCCGCAAGCTTGGTTGAATAGTTTGCGACCTTGAGCTAGCTCACGAGTCGTGTAGGCTTTGGACTCGGTATCGGAATACAAGACGGTTCGGGATTGGAGGTCTAACGCTTCGTCAGCCTCAGAAGGAGCCGCCACAGCAGGCGTAAAGCTGTAGCTGAAAGCAAACAACAGAGCGGCTACGAGCCAGAGCGTCAGTTTCTTAAAAGGTGCGAGAGGATCGAACATGATGCTTCCTAAATCGAATAGCGATGGGGTAGGCGAGAAAACCCAAATGACGGTCTGAGTGCGCGACCGAACATTAAAAGGATAGATCGAAAAGATGGCGATCGCGTCAAACGCCCGAGCGAGAAGCCCGCCAGTGACCTGACTGAGAGGCTGTTTTGCCGATGCACCTCTTGTCAGAACGCCGACATCGCCAACCTGAGCGCTACGAACGCCGCTCTTGGGGCTGACGGTGGCGCGGCTCCAAGTTAAACAGCGTTTGCAAGGTTCGCATGGCGGCTCGACGAGCCTCAATATCCTGCTGAGCGCGTAATTGCACCATCGGGTCGTGCAGGATTTTGTTGACGATGCCTCGGGTCAGAGAATCGATGACCTCTTGATGCTTGTCAGCAAACTCGACCCCCAGGCGCGACAGAGCCTTCTCCATTTCCTGGGCGCGAATGGTTTCGACCTTCTGGCGCAGACTGTTGATCGTCGGCACGGTTTCGAGCGATCGCCACCATTCTTGGAATGCACTTACTTCTTCTTCCAGAAGGGCTTCGGCTTGCTCCGCCATTTTCAACCGATAGGCGCGATTGGCTTCCACCACGCTCGACAGGTCGTCCACGTTAAAGCACCGCACTCCAGCCAGCTCGGATACGTCAGCCGCAATGTTTCTCGGTACGGAGATATCCACCATCATCAGCGCGCGATCGCCGGACAGCGTGCCTTCTAGCCGCGCTCTATCCAGGAGAGGCTCCGTCGCACCCGTTCCCGTAAAAACCAAGTCGCAGCAGGCCGTGCAGTGAATCAAGTCATCGATCGGGCGAACGGTAATCTCGGCATCGAAGGCGGCAATCATCTCTTTAGCTTTAGCCACCGAGCGATTGACCACCGTAATCTGGGTGGCTCCCTTAGCAATCAAGTGCTTCACCACGAGGCGAGACATCTTGCCCGCACCCACGACCGCGATCGCCAGTCCTGCTAAATTCGATAGTTTCATCTGAGCCAGTTCGACCGCAGCCGAACTAATCGACACGGCTCCTGTACCAATGTCCGTTTCCGTGCGTACCCGCTTTCCAGACGTAATAGCAGCTTTGAACAAGCGATTGAGGATGCGTCCCATCCCTTTACTGGCCTGCCCGACTCGCTGAGCCGTTTTCACCTGCGCCAGAATTTGGCCTTCCCCCAAAACGAGGCTGTCTAAACCACCCGCGACTCGCATTAGATGGGAGACTGCATCCTGGTAGAGCAGCGTGAACATGTGAGGTCGTATGACGGAAACATCGAGCTGTTTGAATTCGGCCAGACTCTGCAACGTTTCGCGCACGCCGCTCTCGACATCCGTCACGACCACGTACGCTTCGAGACGATTGCACGTACTCAACAACGTTGCCTCCGCCACGTGCGGACAACTGCAAAGCTGGGCGATCGCGGATTCGACTTCTGCCGCCGGAATACTGAGCTGCTCCCGAATTTCAACCGGCGCGGTGCGGTGACTCAAGCCCACAACGGCTACAAACATGATTCCTCCCAAATTGGCCCCGCAGACCTAAATCTGCGACTCTTCTCAACGTTCCTCATCCCAGTTTTTGATGAGGATGAAGCCAGTCCAAGTCCCACTACAGCCTACTCCAGGCATGAATCCAGTATCGGGGGAGGCTCGCCAAAATTCCCTGAAGAGATGTTACGAAATTGTGTTTGAAATCACATAAATTTACATTTGCGCGAAGGCAGCGATCGCCCCCCGATCGCTGCCTTCGCGGTGTCTCACAGGTGAGCTTGGTTTTGAGTCGAGGTGGATTGTTAGGGCAGCTAGTCAGCTACACTGCCTCGGCTCGCGATCGCTAGCGCAACTGCAAATAGCGAGGGAACTCCTCTTTGACGTGGATCGTATCGACGAAACGCACGGTTTTTGACTGACTCGAAATGACGAGAGTTTCCGTACGAGCGCCGCCGCCGAAAAAGCGCACGCCGCGCATGAGGTCGCCATCGGTAATCCCCGTTGCGGCAAAGAGAACTTCTTGGCCGCTCGCCAGCTCTTCTGCCTCGAAGACGCGATCGGGGTCTTCGATGCCTTTCTCCTTGAGTTCTGCCAGGGTTTCTTCCACCGGGGGCAAGTACGTACCTGCTTTCACTTTGTCAGGATCGTAGACTAGGCGACCTTGGAAGTGAGCGCCCAAGCAGCGCATCGCTGCTGCGGAGATGACCCCTTCGGGAGCTGCGCCGATACCCATGAGTGCGTGAATGCCCGTGCCGCTAAATCCCGCCGACAGAGCAGCCGAAATATCGCCGTCTGTAATCAGCTTGACGCGCGCGCCCGCATCGCGAATTTCTTTGATCAAGTCATCGTGACGAGACCGCTTCATGACGACGACAACCAGCTCTTCGATGGAGCGATTGAGGCAGTCCGCAATGATCTTCAGGTTTTCGGTCGGGGTGTTGTCGATGTGGACTTTGCCTTTGGCTTGAGGCGGAGCCGCCAGCTTCTCCATGTAGATGTCGGGAGCGTTGAGCAAACCGCCGCGTTCGGAAATGGACAGCACGGCCATCGAGCCGTTCATGCCTCCAGCCACCAAGTTGGTGCCCTCGCAGGGATCGACGGCGATGTCAATTTCGATTAACTCTTCAATGCGGCAAAAATCAGCCGCATCGGGACGAGTACAAATGCCCACCTCTTCACCAATGAAGAGCATAGGAGCTTCGTCGCGCGTGCCTTCGCCAATCACGATGCGACCGCGCATTTGAATTTCGTTCATGCGTTTTCGCATGGCTTCCACCGCCACTTGGTCGGCAGTATTGTTGTCCCCTTTTCCCATCCAGTGCGCGGAGGCGATCGCGGCCTGCTCGACCACTTCGATAATCTCCAGACCTAACCTGTTATCCACAATCGTTCTCCCAGTTCATTCGGTGCGTTGTGCGCTGAGACTTTACAAAGTCGGCGCGTTCGGACAGTCGGTGCGTTTCACGTGCTAACGGGCAGACGAGCAACCCGAACACCCGCGCCCGAAGCCGCCAGGAAGGCGATCGCGCGAGTCATCCGTCCCTATCTGGTTGCAGCGCCAAAATTGTGGTGGGTATTGCTTAAGTGCGAGCTGCCGTGCGACAGCCATACCCGCGCCCAAGTTCATAGTTTACCAGGGGGAGTCCCCCTCAAGGGGGTATCCTGCGAGACGAGCCGTTACCTCATAGCAGTTGTCTCGCTCGATGGCGACCCGCTTGATGGCAACCTGCTCGATAGCGACCCTCTACCAGGGCTTGAAAGCTACCAGGGCTTGAAAGCTACCAGAGCTTGAAAGACAGAAGCTAAAGATACCGACCGCGTCTTCGTCTGAAGGTTTAACGAATATATTGACTGCTTAGTATTGTGAACGAAGCATGAATTCCCTGCGCGATTGACGATGGCACGAGCGTGGGGATTGGGTAACCTGACTGTAGTTTCTCCCCCGCTGCGGCGCGGCAGGTGGGAGCGCCAATGTTCTACTGCCTCCTCTTCCGATGCCGCATCCGTTCTGGCTCTCATGCAAAGCTGTTACTGCATAAACCCCGATTGCAAGCAACCCTATAACCCGCACGACGCTTTTACCTGTCAGACGTGCGATAGTTCGCTGTTGATTCGCAATCGCTATCGCCCCTACAAAAAATTGGGGCAGGGTGGATTCGGCGTTACGTTTTTGGCTCGCGACCAAGATTTGCCGTCCAAGCCGTGGCGCGTGATCAAGCAGCTTCGCGTGATCGGGGCTTCTCCACAAACCGCGAAGCTGTCCCAGGAGCTATTCTCGCGCGAAGCCCAGGTGTTGGAGTCGCTGGGTCAGCATTCCCAAATTCCAACGCTGTACGCCCACTTCGAGGAAGGGGGGCACTTTTATCTGGTTCAAGAGTTCGTGCTCGGCCCGACGCTGTCGCGCGAACTCAAGCGCAGCGGCCCCCAAACGGAAGCTCAAGTTCGGCAAGTGCTGCGGGAAGTCTCGATTATTCTCAGCTACGTTCACAGTCAAAATACGGTTCACCGCGACATCAAGCCCGCCAACCTGATTCGTCGAAAAGAAGATCAGAGGCTGGTTCTCATTGACTTCGGCGCGGTGAAGCAGACCAAACTCGAAGGCATGGAAGCCTCATCGGCAATTACGGCCATTCGATCGCTGGGATATTCGCCACCCGAGCAGATGTCGGGACAGGCGATCGAACCGGCGAGCGATCTTTATGCATTGGGAGCGACGTGCATCAACCTAATGACGCGGCAGCTTCCCACGAAGTTCTTCGACCACCAGCACAACTGCTGGACGTGGCGCGACCAGCTCGATGTCAGCGACGAGTTTGCAGACATTCTCGAAAAGCTGCTGCAGCCCGCGCTGGCCGATCGCTTTAAGACGGCCACTGAAGTTCTGCGGTCGCTCCAAGTGGCTGAGGGCGGCGGGATGGTGCAGGCGCTGTCGGCACGAGCCTACCGTCCTCTGACGAGTCCGCAAGGCAGTATCGCGAAAAACTGGTCGTCCCGCAGAACGGAAATTGGCGAATCGGGAGAAGAGGCTGGGTCTGAGAGTGAGCCCCGCAGTACGACCTCCTTTGGGAGCGTGCCTCGCCGTAAGGCCGCCGTCATTTCGACCCCGACTAGCGCCACGAAAGCCAAGCCGAAATCGATGATCGGAGCCGATTTGCGCGATCGCAGCTTGGCTAACGAAAACTACGTCGGTCGGGACATGCGCCGTGCCGACCTGCGGGGAGCCGACTTGACCCGTGCCAATCTCCGCGATGCCGATTTGCGCGGGGTCATATACACCACCCCAACCCCTGCCTGGAAAAACGCTGTCACGCGGCTGCTGCGAGTCGGGGGCGGTTTGCTGGGAATCGCGATCGCGCTGTTGATGTTCGTGGGAGTTGTGGGGGCGGCAGGCTACATTGCCTACTTGCTCGCGACGCGCTTTTTGCCTCAGTACGCGCTGCTGCTCACTGGGCTAGTCGGTCTGGGCACCTGTTTGCTGGTGGGTCGCAAGGCATGGCAGCTTTCCGAGCGCGGATTCGATATATTCCGGATGCCGGCCCAGCGATCGCGCAAGTTCACGAATCTGCACGAGGCTCAGTTGAGCGGAGCCAAAATGGAGGACGAGTTTCGCCGCTACGCCCGCAGTCAGGGAGCGTTGCTAGATTAGCGCAGTTGTTGGGTTGGCACAGTTGTTAGATTAGAGCGACCGCGTTGGGATGTCGTGAGCCGTAAGGTCGGCTTTGATCTCTGCGATGGAAAGCTGACCGAAGTGCAGCAATGAAGCCAGTAAAGCTGCTTCGGCGTTGCCCTCAGTTAGGGCTTCGCGGATGTGGGTACAGTTGCCCGCGCCGCCGGAAGCGATGACAGGAATGGAGACGGCTGCGGCGACGCGGCGCGTGAGGCCGAGATCGTATCCAGCTTGCGTGCCGTCTGCGTCCATGCTGGTGAGCAGGATTTCTCCGGCTCCGCGCGATTCGACTTCGCGCGCCCAGGCGATCGCGTCTAGCCCAGTAGCTTCGCGGCCTCCCCGCACGTAGACCTCCCAACTCGGCGGTTCCTCATCAGTGCTGGAAGTATTGGAACAGCGGCGCGCGTCGATCGCCACGACAATGCACTGTTGGCCGAAGCGATCGCTGGCTTCGTTGAGGAGGGTGGGACGTTTGACAGCAGCGGAGTTGATGCTGACTTTGTCGGCTCCTGCCCGCAGCAATTTGCGAATCCCTTCAACATCTCGTACGCCACCGCCGACAGTGAGAGGAATGAAGACTTGCTCGGCGGTTCGTTGCACTACGTCGTAGATGATGCCGCGATCTTCGTGGGTGGCGGTGATGTCTAAGAACACCAGCTCGTCGGCTCCAGCCTCGTTGTAAACCTGAGCTAACTCGACTGGATCGCCAGCATCTCGCAGATCGACAAAGTTGACTCCTTTGACGACGCGACCGGCATTGACATCAAGGCAAGGCAGAATGCGTTTGGCTAACACGACTTCGCTCGGATGGAGATGGGTTGATCGAGTGTGACACAGCTCGGGGTAAGATCGCGTCCCGTCAAGACTTCCCCGTCAAACACCGCCTGTAACCGTTAAACATTGCCTGCAAACGATTGTGAACGAGCCATTGTCAACCTGGGCGATCGAAACGCAGCGATTGGGGCTGCGACCCTTACGCGCGAGCGATTTAGAGGATTTGGCGACCATTTTTGCCGATCCAGCGGTGATGCATTTCATCGGTGGAGTGCGATCGCGAGTTGAAACGCGACGCTATTTAGACTCGTACATTCACCATTTCGAGACTTGGGGATACGGCCTTTGGGCGACGATCGACAAAGCGAGTGGAGCGCTAATCGGACGGTGCGGGCTCGTGCATCAGGAGGTCGAGGGGCGCACCCAGCTAGAAGTGGGGTATTTGCTGGCAAAAGCCTATTGGGGGCGAGGGTTGGCGACCGAAGCAGCGATCGCGATTCGAGATTTCGGGTTGACTGTAAGCGATCGCCCGTTAATCGCGATCGTTCACGTTGACAATCGAGCCTCTCAGCGAGTGGCAACGAAAATCGGGATGAATCGGACGCGACAGCTCGAATGGCGAGGCTTTCCTGTCTTCATCTACGAGCTGGATACCGCCAGAAATTTTGGAGGCGAGTCGGTTAGAACGGATGGGTAGTGGCGAGCGGCGTGCGGCGTGCGAAGCGACCTCCAAAACCTGGAAATTTCTACCCGCGAACTCAACGAACTCAGTGGCGTCAGCGTCGAGCGGGTGTTGCGACCTGCGGTAGCTCAGGCATGTTCGTCCCCATTTGGGTTCGTGCGCTGGCTAGCGGGCAGTGGTTGGTGGTGGTTACAGCATCGCCTGACCCACATTCCCATACCGCGAAACTATCGCAGCGGTCTGTTGCTCGATCGCAGTCGTTTAGTACGCAACGGACTGCAGGCACTGATTGCCTGCTTCATCCTCAACCTGATCCTGCCCGGTTCTGATTGGTTCGGGCCGCTGGTCATTGTGGCGCTAGCGCTCGGGTGCTTTTCGTATTGGGTCAAGCTTCAAGACAAGATCCTGGCCGATGCGTCGCTTGCGGCGCTGCTCGAAGATGTGGAACAGCACAATAGCTTGCTCCGCGCTATCGATGTGAACGACCAACTGCGCGCCGTAGTCGAACAAAATGCTGAAGAAGGCGATCGCGATCGCACCCTTAAAGCCCTCCAAATCAACCGAGAAGATCTCCTGCGAGCGTTCAAGCTAGAGCGCATTCTGCGGGAAAATCGCGATATCGTCGCCACCAATCCGGGCATGTTCGCCACCAATTTGCAATCGGTGCAGGCGTTGCGGGTGAGCGATCGCAGCAGTGAATACGGGATACTGCTCGAAGAATCACTTCAACTTGCTCTCAGCATTCAAGAAGAGATGGACAATATGAGAAATCGGCACTCGCTGACGGATTGATTCCGAACGAGCTGACCCACTGACAGATCGAGCGCTAGAAGGCGATCGCGGAGGCTGCATGGCTAAGTTTTACGAATCGCTGACCGAACCATTACAGGCATTCATCGCGAAGCAGCATCTCTTCTTCACGGGTACGGCTCCTCGCGATGGCCGAGTGAACGTATCCCCCAAAGGGATGGATACGTTTCGCTGCTTATCTGCGCGTGAAGTGGCGTATCTCGACCTGACAGGAAGTGGGAATGAAACTAGCGCGCATATCGAAGAAAACGGGCGTTTAACGCTGATGTTTTGTAGTTTTGTCGGAAAACCGATGATTCTGCGGATGTACGGGCGCGGGCGCATCATTCGTTCGCATGAGGCAGACTGGGAGGCCTATTCGACTCACTTCGAGCTGTTACCAGGGGCACGGCAGATCGTCACCCTCGCGATCGACTCCGTGCAAACCTCCTGCGGGTACGGCGTGCCGCTCTACGACTACGCAGGCGATCGCTCTGAACTGGTGAACTGGGCGGAGAAAAAAGGCGATCTGGGACTGGAGGAGTATCAGAAAAAGAAAAACCGCGTCAGCATCGACGGGTTGCCGACGGGCTTACATGTGGAGCGGTAGGGCGACTCGTTTGAGGGGATGATGAGGCTGTCTGGTTTCTGAGGGTGGTTATGACCTCCAATCCCAAAATCGTCGTGCTGGATGACGACCCCACTGGCTCGCAAACGGTACACGGCTGTTTGCTGCTGATGCGGTGGGATGTAGAAACCCTCCGGTTGGGATTGCGGGACGAGTCACCGATTTTCTTCGTGCTAACCAATACGCGATCGCTAACTCCCGAGCGTGCCGCCGCCGTAACTCGCGACGTGTGTCAGAACTTGAAGGTCGCGCTGGAGAAAGAAGCGATCGCGGATTTCCTCGTGGTCAGCCGTTCGGACTCGACGCTGCGGGGGCACTACCCGGTCGAGACTGACGTGATTGCTGAAGAACTGGGCGCGTTTGACGCTCACTTTCTCGTTCCAGCTTTTTTCGAGGGCGGGCGCGTCACCCGCGAGAGCGTTCACTATTTATTTGTGGATGGTAAAGCCACTCCCGTGCATGAGACAGAGTTCGCTCGCGACTCCGTGTTTGGCTATACCCACAGCTATTTGCCGGATTACGTCGAAGAAAAAACGAAAGGCCGCATTGCTGCATCTGATGTCGAACGGTTCGTGCTGAGTGACATCCGCGCGGGTAGCTTAGACCGCTTGCGGGCGCTCTCGGGCAATCAGTGCGGCGTGGTGGATGGGGAAACCCAAGCCGACCTCGATCGCTTTGCCCGAGATCTTCTCGCTGCTGCCTCTCAGGGCAAGCGATTTCTCTTGCGCAGTGCTGCCAGCATTCTGACTGCACTCGCCAATCTTCCGCCACAACCCGTACCCGGTGAAGCCATGTCGCAGTACGCGCGGGACGGTCGGCGAGGTGTTGTATTGGTCGGCTCGCACGTTCGCAAAACCACCACCCAACTGATGCGGTTGCTGGAAGAAACAGACGTTCGCGGTATCGAGGTTGAGGTTTCGCGGTTGTTAGGGGAGAAGAGCGATCGCGACGAACTGCTCGCAGGCATCCTGGCGGAGGTTGAGGCTGCTCGCAAGGCTGACAAAACTCCCGTTGTCTACACCAGCCGTACTGAGCTGACCTTTGATGACGTGCAAACGCGGCTGGAATTTGGCGATCGCGTCTCGACCTTGTTGATGAACGTGGTGCAAAACCTGCCGAAAGATACGGGGTTTCTGATTAGCAAAGGTGGTATCACATCGAATGACACCCTCAGTAAAGGCTTAGCGCTGCAAACGACGCGATTGTTAGGTCAAGTTTTGCCGGGCATTTCGATGGTGAAAGTTCCTGACGAGCATCCGGAGTTCCCCACCTTGCCCGTCGTGCTGTTTCCCGGAAACGTGGGCGATGCGGATGCTCTCGCAACGGTTCACCGTCGCTTGAATTCGTCAACTTGAGCCCCCTCAATTCTGCGAACCCATAACTTTTGCCTAGTACCTGCGGCGATATCCTTATCCCGAGCCTCGTCGAACTGATTGGAGACTTGCCGTGATCCCCATTCGAGACAACATTCCCAGTGTGACAAAGCCCATTGTCGGTCAATGGGTATTGGGTATTAACATCGCACTATTTTTGGGCGAACTGTTGCTAATGGCAACGGGGCAGCTCAATGCATTTCTGAGACAGTTTGCGATTATTCCCGCTCGCGAAGCATCTAATTTCATCGAACTCATACGGGGAGATGTCACCGTTTTGCCCGCACTGCTGTTTCCTATCGTGCTAGCGATGTTTTTGCACGGCGGCTTTGCCCACATCATTGGCAACATGCTTTTCCTGTGGGTTTTCGGCGATAACGTGGAAGATTTGATGGGGCACGGTCGTTTTCTGGCGTTTTATTTAAGCTGCG
>JBCBTL010000003.1:0-17249 GCA_039818705.1 Cyanobacteria bacterium J06639_1 | reverse complement strand
AAGATGCCGCCGATCACGCCTTTGCCGACGTAAATCAAAAACGCCACGATAATGACGATATTGACGACATTACTACCCAAAATATCGGGATTAAAGCCGAACCCTGCTTCCTCTGCCGCTTCCGCGAATAGAGGATGACTCAATGCCGCCAACCCCACTGATGGCCCGATCATGGTGTCTCCTGTTTCAAATGGCCGCTGCTAAATGTCTAACTGCGAGAATAGTTGTCAGTCTCGTGGGTTTACACCCCCAAAACTCTGATGCCAGCGGGCTACGCCAAAAGCTTAGCCATCATCTGGTCGCTAAGCTGCCCGATCTGAGCTTCTAGCTCCCGAGTCGCTTGCTCTTTTTCCTGAGCGATCTCGGCGCGGGCGGCATCCACTTTGGTTTGCGCCTCTTGCTGAGCTGCCAAAACCTGCTGATTGCGAGTCTTCGTCGCCGCCGCTTCAGCTTCTGCGATAATCTCTTGCGACTTCAATCGCATCTGCACCAGCTCGCTGGTGTATTGCTTTGCCAACGCTTCCGACTTTTCCAGCTTGGCTTTCGCCTCTGAAATCGTCGTGCGCACGTAGTCATCGCGCCCATCGATAGTTTCGGTGACGGGCTTGAAGTACAGCGCGTTCAGCACGGCCAACAAAATCAAAAATTGGATTGCAATCAGCGGCAACGTTAAGTCGAACTGGAAGAGTGCCGCCTGTTCGGCAGCTTCTTCCACCGCCAAAAGCACAGTTGAGTGAAACATGATTCTCGCAGGGTAAAAGAGTCTCGCAAAGCTCGGAGAATGAAATCTCGGGCGATCGCGCGAGGTAGTGCAATGTCACTGAGCAAATCTGCAATCTCGAAGTTCGATACTCAGAAATTGAAACCTTACTAGCGAATGGCACTCACCCAGCGCGTCACCAAGCGATTTACGCGAAGGGGTTAGCGAACAGCAGCACGAGAGCAACCACCAAACCGTAGATGGTCAACGCTTCCATAAATGCCAAGCTGATCAGCAGGGTGCCGCGAATCTTATCTTCAGCTTCCGGCTGGCGAGCGATCCCTTCCAGTGCAGAACCCGAAGCCGTACCCTGACCCAAACCCGGGCCGAGAGAACCGAGGCCAATGGCGATCGCAGCCGCAATCACAGAAGCCGCAGCAGTAAGTGAATCCATCGAACGATACTCCTTGACAAACAATCTGCACCGAAGCGCATATGACGTGGACGTGGTCTAAAATTGCTAGCTGCCAACTAGCAAACCTGTAGGCGGAAGGCAGAGTTTCAGAGCTACCAGTGAGAATGTCTCACTAGTCGTGATGCTCTTCGCCCCCGTGTCCTTCCATGGCTTCCCCGATGTACGCGGCACTGAGCGTAGCGAAAATTAGCGCCTGAATTGCACCCGTGAACAAGAACAGAACCATCACGGGCAGCGGTACGAACAGGGGAACCAACAAAACTAAAACGGCGACCACCAATTCCTCAGCCAGAATGTTTCCGAACAGTCGGAAGCTGAGCGAGAGGGGCTTGGTGAAGTCTTCTAAGACGTTAATGGGCAGCAACACCGGAGTCGGCTGAATGTACTTTTTGAAGTACGACAGACCGCGCTTTTTAATCCCGGCGTAGAAGTAGGCAACGCTGGTCAGCAGCGCTAAGCCCAGGGTGGTGTTGATGTCGTTGGTGGGAGAGGCCAACTCGCCAGCGGGCAGTTCGATCAACTTCCAAGGGAACAGGTTCCCCATCCAGTTGGACACGAAGATGAACAGGAATACCGTGCCGACGTAGGGAACCCAGGGGCGATACTCTTTCTCGCCAATCTGACTTTTGGCGATGCCCTGGATGAACTCCAGACCGTATTCCAAAAAGTTTTGCGTGCCGGAGGGAACGCGCTCCAGTTGGCGCGTGCCTGCAACCACCAGAATCAAGATGACGGCGATCGCGATCCAGCTACTGAGCAAGACCTGTCCGTGCACCGTAACGCCACCGATCTCCCAGTAGAGATGGCGACCGACTTCCAGTTCGGCAAGCCGAGGTGAGAACAGATGGGGTAACAGGTCGATCATGAGGATTTCGGTTTGGCTAGACGGGAAAGAACTTGGACGGCGTAAATCAGCAAGGCCACTTTATAGGTCAAAAACCCTAAAAAGATGGGCAACACCTGGAGCGAATCCACCCGAGTGGCGACAATGACCAGCGCAGCCACCAGAGCCAGACGAGACGGCCCCAGACGATGATTCGCTCGCCCGATGCGGGCTACGCCGCGCGCCAACATGCGAAAGTAAACCACTCCACCCAATGCGCCGAGACCGTAGTTGAGCGCTACGTTGATGGGATAAACCCATGCCAGTGCGATCGCGACACCCACTCCAATGACGAAGGTGGTGGTCACGAGCTGCTGCTGCAAGCGGTCGTATTCGCCGCCGGGCTGCATCGTCGCTACATGTTGAGCAGCAACGTCGGCCTCGGCTTCGTCCGGTCGCTCGACGACATCATTTGCATTGGGCTCGGAAAACTCAGTGTCCGCAGGTGACGCTTGGCCTTCACGAGCTGCCCATGCAGCGAGTCGCGTCTCAGCAGATACGGGATAAGAAGAGGTGGTCATCTTGGCTCTCGAAACGGGGACGTGGTTTCACGATAGAACGCCTCGTAAAAAGCGCCGATTCGCACTGCACCCGCGATGCTGAGAGGGCAAAACCTTTCGCAATTGCGAACAATTATGTCGAAATCGCTTTGCCGTTCCAACTGTCGGACTCTGTCGATGACAACCGCTGAAATGCAGTGCTGAAGCTGCCTTAGCGCTCGTAATCTTTTGTCACGATTGGCTCAGCCATTAAGGAGTCTACCACCGTATGGGATCGCTCACAGCTCGTCCTCGAAGTTTTGTTTAAGAATTCTTGCCGAACGAGTTCAATGCTCCAAGCAAGGGCGACCGAGAGCGATCGCCTCCTATCTTTTTCACGAGTCACTCAGACGGGTGTTACGCCCTAGCTTCGAGCAAAAGCAGATACACCTGTTGCAAGGCGGCGAGCTGCTCGGGAGCGAGCGGGGTGTCTAGTTCTGCTTGAATGTCAGCCACGGTACGGCTGCCATCGGCGAGGGTGAGAAACTGCTGCGCGGCGGGCGAGAGCGAAATCGGCTGACAGTCGTAATTCATCACGCTCGATCCCGGCCACATCCAAATGCACGGGCTGCGATGGGCGATCGCCTCTAGTCGCGTTTCTGGCGTCCAAGTGACGCGCTCCAGAGGAGGTTTTGTCAGATAAAACTCGTAGTGCGCTGGAGTTGGGTCGAGCAATTCGATCGCGCGATATCGCTTCCGTTCGGGTAGTGCTTTGACTTTGGCCAGAATCTCCGGGGCTTGACCGAAGAGGCGATCGGGCTGCCAAAACTGGGGATTGGAGAACCGCACGAACTCCAACCCAGAATTGTCGATCCACTCGAACAGCGTATTGCAGTTGTAATCGACTTCCTGAGGATGCAAATACATGTCGGCAAAGCATTCGTCATTGCCGTTTTCCATCGACCAGCGGGCTTTCTCTTGCTGCACGATGCGGTTGCTCTCGGGCAAGATATCGAACAGCTCGCGACCGAAGCTCAATCCCGTTTTGAGTTGCTCGACGGAATCGAGCGATCGCCCTTCATCTCCACTCACCAGCAGGCGCAACGCCCGCTGCATCAGTTGAATTTCCCAGCGCCCCAGTTCGCCATACACGAAGATGTGCGCGATGCCTCCCGGTGCGAGCTTGCTGGCGATTGCCTCTAGCCCCGCTTGCGGGTCGGGTAGATGATGCAACACCCCCACGCAATTGATGAAGTCGAACTGGCCGGGAATGCGATCGATGTCGTAGATACTGAGGTGTTGGAACGTTAACTTGTCAGACTCGAACTTGGCGCAGCGCTCCTTGGCAATGTCGAGTGCTTTTTCGCTCAAGTCGAACGCCCACACTTCCGCTTCGGGATTTTGGAACACTAAATATTCTGTGCCAGCTCCCGAACCGCAGCCCGCATCCAGAATGCGAATGTTGCCGCTTTTCGGATACCGACCCGTACAAAAGGTGTACGCCTGTGCCCAACTCCAGCGCCAGTTGAACCCGAGTGGGTCGCCATCCAGCAGCGGCTCGGGTGGAAAGGGGTAGGTATCGTACAGTCGCCGAACGCGCTCGGTAACGTCAGCGGCAGAGCTAGAAGCAGCAGAATCTACAACGGAGTCGGTCATGGATGAAATTAAAGAAGCTTGCAGAACCGACTACTGACGCGGATAGGCCGTCGTGACGAACCCGATCTCCTTGAGTTGCTGATAAGCTCTTTGACCCAGATCGCGCGTCGGCCCTTGGCTGGCAATCACCTGTACCAGAGGCGCGATCGCTTCTTCGGGTCGGTCGGCAGCACGGTAGACGATCGCCAAATCGTAAGAGGCGCGATCGCGTTCTTCGGCAGCGTCACGAGCGGCTACGCGATGTTCGTCGGCAATGGCATTATCCACGCCTGCAAACACACCCGAAAGCTGCTGGTAATAATTCGATCGCGTGTTGAAAGCGTTGAACGCATCGGTCAACAGCTCGATCGCGAGGTCGTAGTTTCGAGCGTCCAAGGCTCGGTCAGCCTCTCGCATCATGCGCTCGGCCTCGTTCTGCGCTATCCCCGCTGGGGTTTCTGCAGCGGGTGCGACTGAGTCTTCAGCAGAGGGTTCTTGCGCGATCGCTCCTCCCGCCAACAATCCCAACCCCATCGAGCAAGTCAGGGCGAGTTTTAGGCACCGACGAGTCCAGTTCGATCCGGAAACATGAGCAGGTTGAGAGAGGAGCATTTCAGTCACGGGAGTCACGCATTCACCTATTACATCGTCGAGTGTACTGACGGATACGATCGCGATCGCTCCACAGCTAAAGCACGGTCAATCCTATCATTGGCACGGGACGCGCTACGTGCTGGAATCCGCCGTCATCCCATAGACGCAGGTTGCAAATCGGAAGTTTCGGGTTCGACTGGCTCGAGCGCGATCGCCACCTTCAGACACAGCTCAGAAATCTCGAATGGAACATCCTCGGCTTTGATAGAGAAGAGTGACTGCGATTCGTTTCATGCCAGAGGAACTTGCTTCGTTTATTGCCGCCGATCGCATCCTGACTCGACTGGGCTTACAGGCGATCGCGTTCGTCGTCGTCACTCTGATTGCCAAGGCGATCGCCCGCAGACTGTTTCGCCGCCTCGTTTACGCTTTTTCACCCGAAGCAGAACCGGAACGCTATGCCGTTCCCGACCGACCGATGCGAGTGGCACTGGCGATCGCGGACATCTTGGCGTGGTGGATCGCACTCGTTTTGACGGGAGCGGTCGTGGGACTGCCGCTGGTCTCACAACTATTGACGGCCTTCTTCGGGGTGCTCTGGAATCTGTTGCCATTGATGGCGATCGTGGCACTGGTGGCCTACTGTTTCAGCCGCACGGGCAATGAACTGATTCTTTCGCTGCTGGGTGCCTGGTATCTCCATCACCGCAAAGCCGTTCTCGAAGACACCCGCTATTTCGACTTGGGCAACGGCCAACTGGCAGAAATCCAGAAGATCGCCTTGCTCGATACCGAATTTAACCTCAAAAACGGTGGCAAAACTGTTTCGCGCCCCAATGCCTTTTTGATGCGATCGGTCTTCGGATTCTCAGAAACTATCGGTATTGAAGGACTGTGGCTGTGGCTCCAATCGCACAGGCAGTCTTCAAACCGAACGCAACGCTCCACGGACTCTGGCGACCCTGGAGAAAAACCGCGATCGCGGCACCCGCAAGAATAACGACCGACATCGCCTCCACTCAAAGCCATCCGAGCCCGATCAGCCAGCCGATCGCGCCGGGCAGGATTGCTGCTGAAAACAGAGCGGACAGCGCCATCGCCAAGCCGGAGAATGCTCCCATTTCGGCACTGACTTGGAACGCGCGTGCCGTGCCGATACCGTGGGCAGCGATCCCCATTGCGATCCCTTTCACGCTGTCGTCGGCAATTCCCATCAGCTCGAAGACTTTCACGCCGATCGCAGCTCCGAAAATCCCGGTCAACACCACCAATGCCGCCGTTAGCGACGGTAGCCCGCCCACCTGTTCGGAAATGCCCATTGCCACCGGAGCCGTGACGGCTTTGGGAGCGAGGGAGAGCTGCGTTTCGAGACTGGCTCCCAACACCCGCGCGATCGCCATCGAACTGAACCCACTTGCGATCGCGCCGAAGCCCACTGTCACCACGACGGGGAACCACAGCGACTTGAGCTTGGCGACTTGCTGATAGAGCGGCACGGCCAACGCTACGGTCGCGGGGCCGAGCAGAAAGTGGACGTACTGCCCGCCCTGAAAGTAGGTTCCGTAGGGAGTACGAGTGACAGACAACAAGGCGATCAGCAGCGCGACTGAGGTGATAACCGGATTGAGCAGCGGGTGTTGACGAGCGCGCACGTAGAGCGAGTGCGCTGCAATGTAGGCCAGCAGCGTCACCGTTAATCCCAACAGCGGCGAGGCCGATAGATAAACCCAGATACTGGCAAGATCCGACTCAGGCATGGCGAGACTGCGTCCATAGAGCTTTGGTCGCCGCCATCACTGCAGCGGTCGAGATTGCCACGAACAGCGTGCCGAAGATGAGTGCAGCCAGGACGGGCAGCCATTCAGCCGCAATGCGATCGCCATGAACCATCACCCCCACTCCCGCAGGGACGAATAACAACGGCAGGTGACTCAGCAATGATGTCGATGCCGTTGCCAAAGACTCTGGCACGGGCTGACGACGCAGCCACAGAGTTAAGAACAGAAAGGCCATTCCCAACACGGGGCCGGGGATGGGGAGATGAAACGCGATCGCTTCTCCCAACAGTTCGTAGGACAGCAGGAGCGCGATGCCGTGTAAAAACGTCATTTCCATTGGTTCTACACAAGTTTTCGTATTCTTCCATGCCATCAATCCTCTGTCGCCTAGGAGCGATCGCGGCCGATCGCCATCGACGGGGGTTCGGGAATTGCACCCGATGACCGATGCGCCTTAACGTTGCGAATTGTTACATTCATGAATGTCAGAGCTGTCGTTTGCGGCGGTTTCTCAGGAGGCAAGCACGATGAACGGTGCCCTACGGGTCGGCAGTCTATTCGGCATTCCCTTTTTCATCCACCCATCGTGGTTTCTGGTGTTGGGGCTGGTCACGCTGAGCTATGGCGGCAATCTCGCCTCGCTCTTTCCCCCTTCGGCAGGTGTTTTGCCCTGGCTGTTGGGATTGAGTGCAGCGCTCCTGATGTTTGCCTCCGTGCTCGCCCACGAGCTGGGGCACAGTGTTGTGGCGATCGCTCAGGGTATCGAGGTCAAATCCATCACGCTATTCCTGTTCGGCGGATTGGCAAATCTCGATCGCGAGTCGCGCACTCCCGCGGGAGCCTTTAGCGTTGCGATCGCGGGGCCGGCAGTCAGTTTGATTCTATTCGCCCTCTTTTCCGCGTTGAAGACTGCTTCTGGCCTGGCGGTTCCCTGGGTAGTGCTGGCGAGCTTGCTGGCTTCGGTGAATCTCGCTCTCGCCCTCTTCAACCTGATTCCGGGGCTGCCGTTGGACGGTGGCAACGTTCTCAAGGCGCTGGTGTGGAAGCTGACCGGCAATCCGTTTCGCGGCACGAAATTTGCAGCGCGAGCGGGCAAGATAATCGGCTGGATCGCGATCGCTGCGGGGCTCTTGCCGGTGTTTGCCCTCGGCAGTTTTGAGACGGTTTGGTATGCGGTCATTGGCTGGTTCGTGCTGCAAAATGCCGGACGCGCCGCACAGTCAGCGGAGCTGAGCGATCGCATGTCGCAGTTCACCGTCGCCGATGCCATAACCCCGAACAGCCCGATGGTCTCGGAAGAGATGACCCTCAGACAGTTTGCCAACACGTTTGTCATCGGGCAGCGCGCGTGGCGGCAATATCTCGTCACCAACGCGGCGGGAGAATGGGTTGGCACCCTCGCGGTTGATGCTTTGAGGCGGATTCCCACCGATGAATGGCCGCAGGTGACCGTGAAATCCTTGATGCGTCCGTACCGCGAGGAAGCCGCGATCGCCGCCGATGCGTCATTGCTCGATGCGGTGCAGATGCTCGAAGAAAGCCAACTCACCGAATTGCCCGTGCTCGATCGCGAGGGGCTGCTGCTGGGACTGCTTGAAAAGACTGAAATTCCCGAGCTGCTGCGATCGCGTTTCGCAACGCCATCAGCTTAGGGTGGCGAGCCGTCAGTCCGGTCACTCAGACGTGCCGAAGTATTCATTGAACGTTGAAGGAAGTCGAGTCGCATGGATGCCGTTCAAGATTACCTACAAGCGATCGGTCGCATTCCGCTCTTGACCCACGCGGAAGAAATCCAACTGGGCAAGCAGGTGCAGACTTTAATGGCACTCGAAGCGATCGCGGCTGAATTAGAATCCGAATGCGATCGCGCTCCCACCTTGGGGGAATGGGCGCAACGCGCGGATATGGAGGAAGCGGAGCTAGAGAAGGCACTCGATTGCGGCGAGCGAGCGAAGCGCAAAATGGTGGAGGCGAATCTGCGCTTGGTCGTTTCGGTGGCGAAGAAATATCTCAATCGCAACGTCGATATGCTCGACCTCATTCAAGAAGGCAGTATCGGGTTGCAAAGAGGCGTAGAAAAATTCGACCCTAGCAAGGGCTATCGTTTTTCCACCTATGCTTACTGGTGGATTCGTCAAGCTATGACCCGTGCGGTCTCGCAAACCAGCCGCACGATTCGCCTGCCCGTTCACGTCAGCGAGAAACTCAACAAGATTAAGAAGGCTCAGCGAGTTTTAAGCCAGCGTTTGGGTCGAAACGCTACGACTGCCGAAGTTGCGGTAGAAACTGGCTTAAAAGTGGCGGTCGTGCAAACCTGCTTGCGTCACGCACGCGATACGCTTTCGCTGGACGTTCGGGTTGGCGACGACGGCGATACCGAATTGGGAGATCTCCTGGAAGATACGGGAGCGTCTGCGGAAGAAGCCGCCATTCGCACCTCGCTCGCTGAAGATGTTTCGCACGCCATGACCGCTCTCACCAAGCGAGAACGAGACATCCTCGCCATGAGATTCGGGCTGTACGGCCAGACGGCATTATCCCTTCGGCAAATTTCTGCCAAGCTCGATCTCAGCGTCGAGCGAATTCGACAAATCGAACGCACCTCCCTGGCCAAAATTCGAGGTTTGAAGGCCGACTTGCGCGCGTATGTGGCGGGGTAACCGGCAAATCTACTATTCAGTTGACCTCAATTGGGGGACCGTAAACCATCAGGACGTGTTCGATATCCGCTTCTACGAACGGCTCCCCTTGCGGCTGGAAACCGTGTTTGCGGTAGAACTCTGACGCGTAAGTTTGAGCGTGGAGCTTGAGGCGGTCGAAGCCGCGATCGCGTGCTGTTGCCATGGCAAATTGGAGCAACTGATTGCCGTATCCGCGCCCCCGAAATGATTTGCGTACGGCCAAACGTTCTAGTTTTGCGTAGGGATGGAAAAACCGTATCCGCCCCGCCGCGATTGGCTCCCCAGCCACGTCGCCAAGCAGGTGAATTGCGGCATGGTCTTGCCCGTCTACTTCGATTTCGTAGGGGCAATTCTGTTCTTCGACGAACACGATCGCTCGCACAGACATCACTTTCAATACGTCGTCAAGCGTATTTGCTACCCGAAAATCAGGACGTTCCGAAGTCAAAGTCATTCTCCAGCGCGATCGCCAACTCGTTCACCGCACTCTATCAAAGCAGAGTTGCCCAGTTCGAGCGATAAGATTTAGCCGATGATGCAGTTAACTATTGGGAAAAGTCCGTGACGCAAGCTGCAATCGCCTCAGAAACTTGGACGCTGTTCCAATCCATCCAACGGGAGCGAGTCAGCGACGGAGCGATCGTGCCGATTCTGGCAGGTTGTGAGTCTGCCACCCGCATTCTGGTGTTGGTGTGGCCGCAGCTCGGCGATTTCGACAGTCTCGAATACGCTTGGTGGTTACAGCGAGAGGCGGAGGCGATCGCCGAGCAGATTGTTGCAGTTCGGGCAGTGGGCTTGGCGATCGCGGCTCGGGGCAACAGTTTTGCGACTATACGGGTTTCAATCCCGAGCATTTATTCATCGATCCAAAAGCTGAACTTCACGAGCAGTTGGGTCTATATGCGGGACTGAGCTGGAATCTACCCGGCTTATCTGAGTCTCAAAATGCTTATATCAATTTGCTGTTGATGTGCGCCGGACTGGGCAGTCCAGGGACGCTGAAGGAGGTGTTTCGCGGGTACACAGGCGATCGCCAAGCCCCCCAACTCATCCCCGACGACGAAACTGTCAAAGCGATCCCGCTTCCACCCTTGAAAGGGTCGGCGTTCCGTTGGGCGGGCGGCAAAGGTTTTCAAAGACCCTTCGAGCTGGCAACCCTGCGACTGCGAAACATGATGGAAGTGCTGGGCAAGTGGGGAACCTACGTGCCCAACGGCAGTTATTTGACCCAAAGGGGCGGCACGTTTTTATTCGATGCAGACGGGAAATTAGTGTACGAGTATCGCGATCGAGGACTCCTCGGATTTGCTGAACAGATGAGCGCACCTCTCCACTTTTTGAAATAAAGTTTGCGCTATGTAAATCAATGGCGAGGTTGCGATACTGCTTTCAGTGTGGAAGGGATAGAGACTGCAAAGTAGAACTCTTGCGGAATGAAATCAGGAGTATGGCTTGCTTCCAATACGAACTGAAACTGAAACTTGGGTAAGAGAGTGGCTAGTGCTACTTTCATAAAATAGATAGCGAACTCGTGACCGATACATTTGCGATCGCCTCTTCCAAACGGAAAGAAATAATCCCCTTCATAGTCTTGATGTTCGGCAACTTTTCGGTCATCCCAGCGTTCGGGCTGAAATGTTTCAGAATTCTCACCCCAGTATGGCGATCGCCGCTGGATGTGCCAACTCGTCATGTAAATTTGGGTGTTGGGTGGGATTTCGTGGCCGGCTAGGGTGATAGAGCGATCGCGATCGACATTTCGCAGGAAGAATGCAACAGGTGGCAGTAATCTCAGCGATTCTCGCAAGGCGCGATCGAGCTTCGTGCAGCGTTCGAGGCGATCTAAAGTTAATTCGCCTTGCCAAAACGTCTGCAGCTCTTCGAGTAGTGCGGATAAGACTTGAGGATGGCGTTCGAGCAAGTAAAGCGTGTTGGTAATCCCGCTCGGTACAGAAATTGCGCCTCCCGGATACGCTTCAGCAAACACCTTGCTAAGCTGCTCGGAGTTGAAATCTGTTCCCCCTCGTTCTGTCACGAGTGCGAGTAGAGAATTGGTCGGAGGGTCTTGGTTTGCTTCGCCAACGAGATTGCGAAATAGGTCGTACCACTCGCGACTAGCCTGCTGGTACTTTGCCGATGCGGGCTCCTCGCGAATAAGCCTATTATTCAAACTCGATAAGTTCATTCGTTGGGTGCCACTATCGCACATCGTCCGAAAGTGTTGGTAGTAGGATTTCTCCAAGGTTCGACCGAGAGTTGCGAGGGCAAAACCGTCAAATGTCAGCTTTTGAACCGCGTCGTAGACCGGAAATTCTTGACTCTTATGTACTAATATCCACTCGTCACATCGACTTTCTACGAACTCTTTGAGGGGAGCGATCTGAAGTTCGAGCCATTCTCGGCGATAGTTTGCGTGTAGGAGATGATTCTTTGAGAGAAATTCCCATTCTGAATCGGCTTTTGCCGTAATGAACGTGCTCGTCGTGGTTAACATCGGACATAATGCTTTGCGTGGTAAATCCTTAAAGAAATCTTTTTCGCTGACTGGATAGGACGTTGACCTGTTTGGTGCTAAATCAGTTTGCTGTTCGTCAGTCAGCAACACTTTCTGGATGAGTTTCGGATCGTTCAGCACCAATGATGGCTGTCCGAAAGTCCACATAACAGACAATCCGCCAAACTGTTCGCCGTAGCTTCCCAAGACTTGAGCCGTATTTGTATTGATGAAATCCTGAAGCGTCCCAATTGGGAATATTGGCTGCGGCCCGGGTATCCCTTCAAACTGTTTGGCTTGTCCTTGAAACACCACTAGAAAAAGACGGTGAAGCACGTTAGTAAGCAAAGATGGCAGACCCATAGCTGTCTCGGCAAATGGATGACTTCAAAATTCTATGGTGGTATGCCTGCATCTACGCGATCGCTTCATTCCCAGTTCCCAACGTTTTGTAAATACGCACTTGAATCATCATCCAAATGCTCGTGTAGTGAGAATTTGATGTATCTGCTTGGGAATGCGGGATTCTTGAGTCCTGAGGAGGGGATGCTGTTCAGTAGTTTCACATATTCGCCAGAAGGCGACCGACTCTTTTAACTTTTTTCGGCTGAGGCGATCGCGTGCCGGTCTGTACCGCTATGCTTCTCTTTGTGAAGGCCAGAAGATGCTGCGCGTTGGCCTTTGTGCATTGTCGGCCAACCTTCTGGGGACGCACTCGTGATTGCGAATCGTGACGATTATCGCTTCAACTACACCCATATTGAACCCTTAGCGCTATCGGATGACATTCCGCCCGGACAGTATTTTCAGAGGAAGTGGATATCGATGCTGCTAAAAGTTGCGGTGAAAGTGGCAATCAATAGCTGGAAGGTGAATCGTCGAGAAAAATCAGATGCAGACATTGAGAACGAAGTTGTTTCTTTGTTCCGTCAGGTATTTCAGCAAACCCTGACAGAGCAACCCGGAACAAATCGCCTCAATTGGCGCGATCGCTTGGAAAGCGTGGTTGGCTCACTCGTGGCGGAAGTTCCCACTGCGGAAAAAGAAGTTGACTCTTTTTTGGAAGCGATCGCGCCACATGCGGGACAAGACTTCAGTAAGTCCCTCGCCGAAAGCCTTTTGTCGAAGCTTGATGCTGCCACTCCCGCCCCTGAGAGGAAAATTCAAGCTACGAGTTTGGCGGACTACGAGGAGCAGTTTCAATCCATTCCCCTGCCAAAAATCGCCCGCGATTTTCAGACTGACGACTCGTTTGCCTACATGCGAGTGGCGGGGCCGAATCCGATGCTGCTGGAGCGAATGACGGCTCTAAGCGATCGCTTCCCCGTCACCGATGAAGACTATCGCACCGCGATTGGAGATGAGTCGGACTCTCTGGCTGCAGCGATTTCAGAAGGCCGCGCGTACTGGGTGGATTACGCCATGCTGGACGGGGCGATCGACGGCACGTATGGCCCGCACCCGATGCAACAGAAATATCTGTATGCGCCCCTGGCGCTGTTTGCCGTTCCTCGGGGTGATGCCCCCGACCGCACGCTCAAACCGATTGCTATTAAGTGCGGTCAAGCTGACTCATTTCCAGTGCTGACCCCGCAGTCGGGTGAGTACGCGTGGTTGGCAGCGAAAACTGTCGTCCAGGTGGCCGATGCGAACTATCACGAGGCGATCGCCCATTTAGCTCGCACCCACTTAACTGTGGAGCCGATCGCGATCGCTACTTATCGCTGTCTCGAATCGACTCATCCGCTCTACCCGCTGCTAGCCAGTCATTTTGACGGAACCTTCGCGATCAATAATGCTGCCCACAGATTTTTAGTCGCACCCAAAGGAGGAGTGAACGGCGTTTTGGCCGCGACGATCGACTGTTCGCGCACCTTTGCGGTGGTTGGGGTGCAAATGTCGTTTAACGAGTGGATGTTTCCCAGTCAAATCGCGAGCAGAGGCGTAGACGACGAAACTTTGCTGCCTGTGTATCCCTACCGTGACGACGGACGATTAATTTGGAACGCAATCCACACTTGGGTGGAGCAGTACGTGTGTGAGTTCTACACATCGGATGCTGACGTGCTGGCGGACGAGCAGTTGCAAAGCTGGAGTGCAGAAATCGTCGCGTTCGATGGCGGTCGCGTGGCAGATTTCGGCGATCGCGGTGATGGCAAAATTGCGACGGTTTCGTATTTAGTCGAGGCGTTAACGGCAACAATCTTCACGGCTAGCGCCCAACATGCAGCCGTCAACTTTCCTCAAAAAGGAATCATGAGCTACTCGCCAGCCATGCCTTTGGCGGGCTATTTGAGCGCTGAAAAAGTCGTGCCCGGAATGACAGAAGCAGACTACCTTCAGTTGCTGCCACCCCTGGAGCAAGCGATGTCGGGCGTGAATCTGCTCGTCTTGTTAGGATCGATCTACTACAACCAGTTGGGAGATTATCAGAAAATTGACTTTAGCGATCGCGTCAAACCTTTTCTCGAAGAATTCAGGCAATCCCTCAACCAGATCGAGCTAGAAATCGACCGGCGAAACCAAAGCCGTCCCGAATATGTTTATCTAAAACCGTCACAGATTCCTCAGAGCATCAACATTTGATTTCTGAGGTTGTGATGAATCGCAATCGCCCGACTGCCGAGCATCCCGTCATCCGAGAATATGCAAAACAGGCGAAAACCTACGATTCGCGCTGGGCTTTCTACGTACGCGCGACGACGAACGCCACGATCGCTCGCCTTCCCGACGATTTGGGTGACATTCTCGATGTGGGCTGCGGCACGGGAGCGCTGCTGTCGAGACTGGCGATCGCGGCTCCCGAGACTCGTGTAGTAGGTATGGATGCGTCCGCAGACATGCTGGACGTGGCGCGATCGCGATTGCCCAATCGTGTCGAACTCCGAGAAGGTTGGGCGGAGAAGATCCCTTTTGGAGATGCCTCGTTCGATACAGCGATCTCGTGCAACATGTTTCACTACATTCGCAATCCCCAAATAGCACTGGATGAAATCTTTCGAGTTTTGCGACCCGGCGGCACGCTCGTTCTTACCGATTGGTGCGATGACTATTGGGTTTGCAAGCTCTGCGATGTCTATTTGCGCTGGTTCGATCCGTCTCACTTTCGCATGTACGGCTTGTCTCAGTGCCGCGAACTTCTCAATGCAACTGAAGCGCATTCAATCGCGATCGAAACATACAAGATTTCGTGGCTGTGGGGACTGATGACGGCGATCGCCACCAAATCCCCGCACGGCTAAGTCACGACAAAATTGACGATTTTTTTCGGAATTACGATGGTTTTGCGCAGGGTTCCTTCGGCTAGATATTTTTGCGCAACATCAGTTGCTTTCACTAGCGCTTCCTGCTGCTCTTTTGAGGAGTCAGCCGGGATGTCGAGTTCGCCGCGTCGCTTACCGTTGATTTGAATGACTACGGTCACGGTGTCGGCGACCATTGCAGCAGCTTCGGCCTGCGGCCAAGACTGCCGATGGACGGAGCCTGTGTTTCCGAGCGATGTCCACAGTTCTTCGGCGATGTGGGGCGCGAAGGGAGCAAGCAGTTTGACCAGCGTGACAATGCCTTCGGCGTAAACCTGAGAGTCGAGCCGTTTGGAATCGTTGAGGGCGTTGGCAAGCTTCATCAGCTCGGCGATCGCCGTATTGAACTGATATCCCGTCTCGATGTCGTCGTAAATCTCGTGGATTGCCGTGTGAACAGCGCGGCGTAGGTCTTTATCGGCGCGATCGAGGTCGCCATCTCCCGCGTAGGAGGCGGGTGGCGAAGGTTGTTCTACAAAGTCGTGAACCAGCCGCCAGACGCGATTGAGAAAGCGAAATTGACCTTCGACATCCGCATCATCCCACTCCAGATCTTTCTCTGGAGGGGCTTTGAACAGCACGAACATTCGCGCCGTATCTGCACCGTAGTTTTGCAACACTTCTTGCGGGTCGATGCCGTTGTATTTCGACTTCGACATCTTTTCGTAGAATACCTCCAGCTTTGCCCCCGTTTCGGGATTGACGGGGTTGGCTGGGTTAGTAACTTGGGCAGAGGGGACGTATTGTCCGGTGGTGGGATCTTTGTAGGTCAGTCCCTGCACCATCCCTTGCGTGAGAAGGCGCATGAAGGGTTCATCGGCCTTGAGGAGACTGCGATCGCGCAGCACTTTTGTAAAAAAGCGCGAATACAGCAGGTGCAGAATGGCGTGTTCGATGCCCCCAACGTATTGATCGACAGGGAGCCAATCGTTGACCTTATCGAAATCAAAGACGTGGCGATCGTTGGTCGCATCAGCGTAGCGGAGGAAATACCAAGACGAATCGATAAACGTATCCATCGTGTCGGTTTCGCGCCGTGCGGCTGTGCCACAGGCAGGGCAATCTACCTGCACCCAACTATCGAGCTGAGCCAGCGGTGAAGCCCCGCGTCCAGTCAGTTCGATATCCGCCGGGAGTTCCACCGGAAGTTGCTCTTCCGGGACGGGAACGATGCCGCAGTCGGGACAGTGAATCACCGGAATCGGACAGCCCCAGTAGCGCTGTCGCGAAATCAGCCAGTCTCGCAGGCGGAAGTTCACCTGAGCCTGACCGATGTGCTTCTCTTCCAGAAATTCAATGACTTTTGCTTTCGCCGCTGGAACCGTCAGACCGTCGAGCAGATCGGAATTTCTCAGTACTCCCGCAGCATTGTCGCTGTAAGCTTCGGTCAGCTCGGTATGCTCAGTTGGATCGGCATCGGGCGGGAAGACGACGGGCTTAATATCCAGCCCGAACGCTTTGGCAAAATCGAAATCGCGCTGGTCGTGAGCGGGAACGGCCATAATTGCGCCCGTGCCGTAGCCCATCAGCACGTAATCGGCGATCCAGATGGGAATCTTGGCATCGTTAACGGGGTTGACGGCATAGCTGCCCGTAAACACGCCCGTCTTTTCGCGATCGTCAGCGGTGCGATCGATTTCACTTTTGGCAGCGGCAGCAGCTTGATAGGCAGCGATCGCCTCTTCCTGCTCGGGTGTCATTAGCTCCGGCACCAGCGGATGCTCGGGAGACAGCACCATAAACGTCGCGCCCCACAGCGTATCCGGGCGCGTCGTAAACACAGGAATCGAGTGACCCGCAGCCGTTTTGAATTCCACCCGCGCGCCGGTCGATTTGCCGATCCAGTTTTCCTGCATGAGGCGAACCCGATCCGGCCAGCCGGGTAGCTGCTGCAGATCTTGCAGCAGTTCTTCAGCGTATTCAGTGATTTTGAGAAACCACTGCCGCAGCATTCGCTTTTCAACGACGGCTCCAGAACGCCAAGATTTCCCCTCGCTATCCACCTGCTCGTTCGCTAGCACGGTTTGATCGATCGGATCCCAATTCACCGCCGACTCTTTTTGGTAAGCCAGCCCCACATCGAGGAACTGCAAAAAAATCCACTGCGTCCAGCGATAGTAATCGGGATCGCAAGTCGTAACTTCCCGCTCCCAGTCGTGCCAGCCCCAGCCCGCGCGAAATAGAAACTTGCCGCGACTGAAACCATTAGCCATGCATGTTTTCGTGAG
>JBCBTL010000002.1:0-17459 GCA_039818705.1 Cyanobacteria bacterium J06639_1 | reverse complement strand
GATAGACCGCGTTCGGCATGAAATTAATGCTCAAGTAACAGTCAATACCAAGCCGCGCTGCAAGCTGAATCGCTTTAATGCGACAGGTTTGGTCGAAGCGATAGCGCGTGCGATCGTTTACGTGCTGAAAGACCGTTCCTGCAGGCTCGCCGTTCACTCCTCGCACTAATGCCTCTTGAGCGAACTCCCGTCCTGTCGTCGCATCCACGATCGGCTGGAACGCCATCGAAAAGTCAAAATCGAGTTCTGAGCTTTCACCGCAATCAGAACATCCCTTGGGAGGAGGATCGGTAGCCAAACGCGATGTCATGAGCCTTTTGGAACGTTGGAGGAGATAACGATAACTTACCTTCGACCGCCTCGGGAAGCATCACCAACCCTGAAACTCTTTATGAAGTTCTTGTAAAGAAGTTCGTCCGGCAGTCACGCTCAATACTCTTCGCTGTAGCCTTCGTCAAAGCGATCGAAGTCGGCATCGTAGGTATCGGGGACTTCGCTCTCGACGGGGCCAGCATCGACCGAAATCGTCCGCCGCACAACAGGTTCGGTATCGACATCGCCATCACGCTCGGGAATCGATGGCGGACGGCGGCGCGGCGCGGCAGCTTGGGGAGGTGCGCCGTACTCGTCGCGCCCGGAGCCGTAGCCCTCCCGAGTCGGACGAGAAACAGGGCGGCGGCGAGTCGTGGGTGCAGGAGGACGGCGAGTGGGGCGATCGCTGCGGCGCGGATAATCGCGGCGCGGCTCCCGACCGTTAAATTCCGCGCGATTGTCGCGGTCATCGTAGCCCCCTTCGTCGTAGCCCCCTTCGTCGTAGCCTCTGCTGTTTTCGTAGCGCGGCCTTCTGCCTCGGTTGCCTAGGTCGTCACGATCGCTAGCGGGAGGTCGAGCGCCACGGCGCGCGGACGTGCTCGCGCTGGCCAACTGGGGGCGGCGCTTGTTGGCGGCGCGGAGGGTGCGCGATCTCGGCATGTCATCGTCATCGGGTTCGGCGTTGCGCATCCGATTGCTGGAGCGTCCCGGCACGGGGCGACCCGCTGGGTCGTATTGACGCGGCTCGTAAGTCCGATTAAATCCGCCTCCGCCACCCCTACGACCCGGCCCCGAAGACACACTTCCCCCACTGCGCTTGGCCTTATCGACGAGCAAGACGCGCAGTCGAAAGGTTTCGACCGTAAAGAAAATCGCGATCGCTAACACCAAAACCTGAGCCAAGAACAACAGCGGAATCAGCCGCCAGCCTTCCCAACCCAAAATGATGGCGTAAATCAATCCGGCAACGGCGAAAATCACGTCGTATTCGCGGGATGCCGCCGGACGAGCGAAGCGCAGCAAATACACGCCGCCACTGGCGATCGCCAGCAAACAGGCCAACCAAAAGGAAGGGTGTTCCGTGTTGAGCATTCTCGGCCTCCTAAACCTGCAGCGTCCCTCGAACTCGGCGGCCTCGGAGTGCAACCCCGATGACCTAACCCTGATTGAAAGAGGCGAGAACGGACATTCCCAAACCCTCACGCTGTCGAGCAGACAGCCGCATCTGTGGCTATCTTAACAGTGGTTCATCCGCCGAGCGAAGTTGGGGAATTTCGGGAGGATTTGAGCGAATTCAAACCAAAATCTGGCGATTTCAGAGCCTGCAAGCGCGCCCGATAGCGATCGCCCTCTGCAGCTTGAGGCGAGCGCTGGCACAGCCACTCCAGAGCGTCAATGAGGCTGCGTCGAGCTACGCTCTCGGGGTAGCCGAACTGAGTGGCGAGCGAGATCGCGTCGCGATCGGCGGCGAAAGCCGACCGGCCTGACCGGGCGAGATGCGATCGCCGATACAGTCGATAGCCCGCCACGCTGGAAACAGCTAGGATAATCCCGAAAAGAATTGGATCCCGGAGCCAAAGCTCTCCGAAGCCACTGCCGAGGCCGAAGAGCAGCGCCGTTTTTTCCCATCCCCCCGTCGTTTGCAAACTCTCCGACCGCACGCGAGCGACTTGATGCCACAGCAATAAGTCTTGCCCTTCGCGGGGAAGTCGTTCCCACTGATGCAAATCGATCGCGAATCGAACGCGATCGCCAGCAAACGAAACGCCCCGAATCGGTTCGGCCTGGAAGCGACTGGACGCACTCAACTCCACTACATCTCGCACGTCAGCAGGCAGCAACGCCTGCAAACGCCGTAGCTCACCTGTTGCAGCCGCAGGGACGCGCGCGTGTCGAGAAGAGGAAGCATTCAAAGCAACATGCCCAGCCTGCGGCAAAGTCAGCGAATACCCATGTGCCTAGCTCGTGGAAACCAAGCTTCTCCGAAGCATAGCGCGGTAGCCATGCGATGCGAACGCGCGCTGATATCGAGTTTGTTACCATCGGCAAGAAGTCATCCGGCCTCTGACAGAATTGCTACTCGCACGCAACTCTCACGATGTCAGAACGCGGCAGTTCGGGCGATCGCTCGACGCTGTCTTCAGTTGTAGTCGGGTACAGGCCAGTGTAGGGTGGGATGCGAAACGATCGGTTATGTGCGCTTGCCGAGTCGCCCGACCGAACGTGCAATGGCAGCAAGGAGAGCAGCCGTGCCGAACGTAAGTGCTAGAAGTGTTGATGCTAGCAGCACTGATTCTTGCGGTAACGTTATCGTGTTAAACCGTCTGGCTGAAGGCGATCGCGCTGCATCCACACCCGGTAACTCTTCTGCTGATACCAATTCCACTGAGGCGAGCGCGATGAGTGCTCTCGATCTCACCGAAACACTCGATCTCGCTGAGGCGAACGAAGCGATCGCCGACTTGAGTGCCTCTGATGTCGTGTGCTGGGCATCGAAAGCCTTCGGCGACAGTTTGGTCATGAGCACCAGCTTCGGCATCCAATCTGCTGTAATGCTGCACTTGGTCACGCAGGTCGTCCCGGAGATCCCGGTTATTTGGGTCGATACGGGCTATCTGCCGCCGGAAACGTATCGCTTTGCCGAGCACCTCACGCAGCGGCTCAACCTCAACCTCAAAGTTTTTCAGTCCCCCATGTCACCAGCTCGCATGGAGGCATTACACGGCCAACTGTGGCAGCAGCAAGATTTAGAATCCCTCAATCGTTACGACGCGATTCGCAAAGTCGAGCCCATGCAGCGCGCTCTGCACGAGTTGGGTGCGAGGGCGTGGCTTGCAGGCTTGCGCCGCCACCAAACCGATCACCGCCAGGGGTTGCGTCGCGTCGAACTGCAGTCAAACTACTTCAAAATTCTGCCCATTCTGACGTGGCACGCCCGTGACGTGTACCGCTATCTGACGAAATACGATTTGCCTTATCACCCGTTCTTCGATCGCGGGTACACCACGGTAGGGGACTGGCATTCCAGTCGTCCGATGACCGCAGACGACTCCCACGAGCGCGACACGCGCTTCCACGGCTTGAAGCAGGAATGTGGTTTGCACTTGCCGCAAACTCAAGGGGAAGCGGAAAGCCTCGACTCCAGTTCCCTCTAGCAAATGCGGCTGCATCTTTCCAGATTGTCATGCAAGCCTCCTCTTCCCATCTCGTTCGCATCGGCCAAGTTGCTCGTCGTAGCGGTCTGGCCGTCAAAACCATTCGCTACTACGCCGATTTGCACCTGTTACGCACCGAACATCGCACGAGCGGTGGGTTTCGCCTGTTCGACCTCGATGATACGCTGATGCGGCTGGCCTTCATCAAACGCGCTCAAGGGTTGGGATTGAGCCTGCACGATATCGGTAATTTTTTGCAGGTTCGCGATCGCGGCGAGCTGCCCTGCGCTGAAATTCACGCTAGCTTGCAGCAAAAACTGCATGAAATCGACCGCAAGCTCGAACAGCTCACTACTCTCAGAGCCGAACTCCGAGGCTTGCTTTCGGGGTGGCAAGAGATACCTCATCCGCGATCCGGGACGATTTGCCCGATTTTGGAGCGGGAGATCTGCGCTGACGTTCCCACAGCAGATGTTGCCCCGCGATAGATGTCGAACAGCAGACATAACCCACCCGTCAAGTGAGGAGCAGCACGAACTCTGTAAAAAAAACGTGAAGGGCTGTCTTAGAATTGGACAGACAAACGTTACTTTGAGAGCCGTTTGATATGACCCCTTCTTTACTCAACTTTTTGCTCAGCCTCGGTGCTGGTGCGGCCGTTGTCGCCGCCATTTTCATCGGCGTGGTCGTGATCAGCCAGCAGGACAAAATCAAGCGCAGTCGCTAGCGCGATCGCTCGCCTGAACGGGGGTATGCGCTAGAGCAACCATTCAGACGCTCTCACCCCCAAATCCACCGGAATCGCGATCGCTTTACCCAAGCGGGGCCGCTGCGGGGTTTTGCGTAGTTCGGCAGCCACTGCCTCGGCAGCGCCCCAATCGCACAACTGCTCGGCAATGGTATCGAGATGAGCCAGATAGTCTTCTTCGCTCAAAGGAAACGATTGCTGCTCTCGATACCGCCACATCACCATCAGCAACACTCGCTGACGGCGACGCTGGATGCGAATGTCGTATGACTTGCCCCATTTGTCCAGCAAAAGGCGGTGTAGTTCAGCTCCGGTCATGATTTCAGGCAGAGAGGTTAGGCAGTGCGTTCGGGCGGCACCGGGGTTCACATTTCGTAGCAATGCAGCCCCGACTTCCTCCGCTAGAATACATTTGTCAAGTTTTGTAAGCAAAACTGAGATCTTTTTCAAACATTACGGCGTAGGTCATGACTGAAGCGACTGGCTCCATTGAAGCTCCCAGTATGGGGCGACGGAGGTTTCTTACCCTGATGACTGGCGGTTCGGTATCCGCTGTGGTTTTGGGTGCAGCCTACCCGTTCATCCAATATTTCGTGCCGGCCTCGACGGGCGGCGGTGGCGGCGGCGTGGTCGCAGCAGATGCGCAGGGCAAGCCCGTGAGCGCGAGTGGGTTGCTAGCCAGTCGGCTTAGCACCGATCGCGTGTTGGCTCAAGGGCTGAAGGGCGACCCTACCTACGTGGTCATCAACGAAGGCGCGATCGCCGATTACGGCATCAATGCCATTTGCACCCACCTGGGCTGCGTCGTGCCTTGGGTGGCTGCTGAAAACAAATTCAAATGCCCCTGCCACGGCTCGCAGTACGCTGACAACGGCAAAGTGGTGCGCGGCCCTGCTCCGGCATCACTGGCATTGGCCAAAGCCACCGTTGAGGGCGACACCATTACGTTCTCTCCTTGGGAAGAGGAAGATTTCCGCGACGCTTAGCGATCGCCGATTTTGAGGGTAGCGTTTGGCGCTGTCCGTTTTTGAAAGAGCTGTTCTCGGAAACGCTCCATTTTTTTCGTTCGTCACTTGCATTTGAGACAAACGCCCCCATGAAAAAAATTTTTCTGGCCGCGATCGCCTGTGTAGCTCTCCTGTTCGCCTCAGCAGATCGAGCTAGTGCGTATCCGGCCTATGCCCAAGCGGCATACGACAATCCTCGCGAGGCCACGGGCAAGATCGTCTGTGCGAACTGCCACCTCAACGCCATGCCCACCAAGCTGGAAGTGCCTCAGTCGGTGACTCCCGGCCAGGTGTTCGATGCAGTGGTCAAAATTCCTTACGACACCTCCGTACAGCAGGTGTTGGGAGATGGCAGCAAGGGCGGTCTCAACGTCGGTGCCGTCGTGATTTTGCCGGAAGGCTTCCGCATGGCGACGGAAGACGAGATGACCGACAAGCAGCGGGAAGAAACGGCTGACACCTACATTCAGCCCTACAGCGAAGAGAGCCCGAACATGTTCGTGGTCGGCCCGATCGCGGGTGATGACCATCAAGAAATCGTTTTCCCCGTCAAGGCTCCCGATCCGAAGGAAGACTCTCGCGTTTCCTTCATGAAATATTTGGTGTACGTGGGCGGCAATCGCGGTCGCGGTCAGCTCAACCCCAACGGTAGTTTGAGCAATAACAACGCCTTTACGGCTTCGACCGACGGCACGATCGTGGACGTGTTGAACCTGGAAGACCCTAGCGAACTCGACCCCAGCTCTCCCGTGGCTGGATTGGTCGATCTGAGCGAGTACTACGCTCCCGTCAGCATTGTCAGCATCGAGAAGCCGGACGGCAGCTTAGCGGCTGACGTGATCCCGGCTGGCCCCGAGCTGATGGCCAACGTGGGCGACGCGGTCTCGAAGGGTCAGGTATTGACGACGAACCCCAACGTGGGTGGGTTCGGTCAAACCGAGCGCGAGCTAGTGCTGCAAAGTCCGACGCGCGTGCTGGGCTTGATCGGGTTCTTAGGTGTGGTTTCCTTCGCGCAAATCATGCTCGTGGTCAAGAAGAAGCAAATCGAGAAGATTCAGTTGGCCGAAGGTTTCATGTAAAGCCGGCTGCCCGACGGTCTCTGATGCTGGGGTAACCCGCTAGCATCATCTGCGAGTGTCACGAGCTGGCACTCGCTTTTCTTTGAGCGAAACTGAAGTATCGTCAAGCGCTGAAAAAAGGGTCGCAAGCCATGACTGACCTCCCACAAATTTCTGTCAAAGACCTGGACGCACTCTTGCAGTCTGAGCCTGACGTGCAGTTGATTGACGTGCGCGAACCGGAGGAGCTGGCGATCGCTCATCTCGCCCCCCTCGGATTTCAAAACTATCCCCTCAGCGCCTATGAAACCTGGAGCGCTAGCATTCTGCGCGATCTCGATCCGCAGAGACCGACCTACGTGCTCTGCCATCACGGACTGCGATCGGCACAAATGACTCAATGGCTGCTGCAACAGGGGTTCGCGCAAGTCTCGAACATTGAAGGCGGGATTGCGGCGTGGTCGCAGGCGATCGACAGCAGCGTGCCTCAGTACTAGTGTTTCGCAACTACTCCCTTCCCGGTGATAGATTGCATAGCCTCAGCTCGCTCAACTGACTGAGATTGCGATTCTGAAGACTCATCAGTCATAGGGCGGGATGGGAGTAGTGTTTCGCAACTAGTGTTTCCACGAGCCAACTTTCGCACGAGCCAAATGGTTCCCATCGTTTATCATCCCGACTACTGCGTGCCTTTGCCCGAGGGACATCGCTTTCCCATGCCGAAATTTCGGCTGCTGTACGAGCTGCTGATTCGCGATCGCGTTACGCCCCGCGATCGCGCCTTTCAACCGGAATGGCCGGAACGCTCCCTGTTCGCCCTCGTTCACGACGCGGACTATATCGATGCCTTTTGTAGCGGGACGATTCAGGCTAAAGCCATTCGTCGGATCGGGTTGCCCTGGAGCGAAGCGCTGGTGCGACGAACGACAACGGCGGTGAGCGGCACCGTGATGACGGCAAAACTGGCGCTGGAGTACGGTCTGGCTTGTAACACGGCGGGGGGAACGCATCATGCCTTTCCCACCTACGGTTCGGGGTTTTGTATTTTTAACGATTTGGCGATCGCCACCCGCTACCTGCAGCAGCACGACCTCGTGCGCAAAGTCCTGATTGTCGATTTGGACGTGCATCAGGGGGATGCTAATGCCGTCATTTTTCGGGATGATGCCAGCGTTTTCGTTTTTTCGATGCACTGTCAGGCCAACTTTCCCGGTACGAAGCAGCAGAGTGACTTGGACGTGCCGCTCCCCATCGGCATGGAAGACGAGCCGTATTTGCAGGCTTTGGCCGAGCACCTGCCAGATTTGCTGGCTGAGTTTCAACCGGATTTAGTGCTGTACGATGCCGGGGTCGATCCGCACGAAAGCGATCGCCTTGGCAAGCTGGCTCTGACGAATACGGGACTGTTTCGGCGGGACATGCAGGTGTTGACTGCCTGTGCCAAACGCCGCGTTCCGGTGGCGGCGGTTATCGGTGGCGGCTATGCCAGCGACATGGACGCGCTCGTTTACCGACATTCGTTACTACACCGAGCTGCCAGTGAGGTGTTCGGACACTTGCGGCTTTAGTCCGTGTTGAGCGATGTTGCGCGATCAGTCCTGCACGAGTCGCAACCCCGCACTGATGGGGTCGAAACCGGGGTCGAAGACAGTGGAGTGACTGTAGTAGGCTCCGAAGAGTTTGGCGCGTTCGAGGTTCACCCGTTGCAGCTCCGCATCGCTGAGGTTGGCTTGTCCCAACGATGCATCGCTGAGGTCGGCTCCGCTGAAATGAACGCCAAATAACGATGCCATGACTAAAATGGCCTCGCGCAAATCGGCTCCGCGCATAAGGGCGTACTCTAGATCGGTGCGCACCAAAATCGCGCCCCGCAAATTGGTACGGCGAAAGTCCGCTCCACTCGCATCCGCCTCAGTCAAATTCGCTCGCCCGATCGTCGCGCCGCGCAGGTCGGCACCGCGCAAATCAGCTTGTTCGAGATTGACTTCAGAAAGATCGGCTCCGACGAGATTGGCACCAAACAAGTCTGCCCCTTGCAGATTCGTTTGGCGCAGATTCGCCCGACTCAGCTTGGCTTCGGTCAAAATCGCGCCGGATAAATTCGCCTTCGCTAAATTCGCGGCCGTCCAGTCGATATTGCGC
Organism: Cyanobacteria bacterium J06639_1; assembly: GCA_039818705.1. Classification (GTDB taxonomy): domain Bacteria; phylum Cyanobacteriota; class Cyanobacteriia; order Thermostichales; family PCC-7336; genus JBCBTL01. Next base: position 9,037 of record JBCBTL010000002.1, on the reverse strand, counting down.
AATTCAATTGCGGCCAGGTCGGCACCCTCCAGCGCCATTTGACTGAAGTCGCGAATGCCGTCGTTATAGCGCTGTACGAACTGTTCGAGCTGAGTTGTCGCGATCGCTTCAGACATGAATATCAACCTCTATTGCGGAGAATCCTCTACTGCGGGGAATTCAGTGTCCGCCGCGTGATTCCGCCAAAGACATGCATGGTTTGACTTCAGGGGCGTGCCTTTCGCGCAACCTCACGAGTTTCTCAACTTTATTACATATTTTCAAAGCAGAGGAAAAAACCTGCACGAGAGGCAAGTGTTTTCACCATGACTGCTAGAGATCGAAGCCGAGAATCCGTGACCCGCGATCGCCAACACGATCGCAACCTGCAAGCCAACATGCTCGAACGTACGGAAGAGGAGCGCGCCCAGGATCGCCCATTGGCTGAAGAAGTCCGCGATCGCATGACCGAAGCCCGCCAACATCAAGAAGCAAGACAGGATTCCCTCCACGAACGAGCTGTTGAAGCTCTGGGGTTGACTGCCGCTGAGATCCCTCCGAGATCGGATTGACAGCACGCATTCTGCCGGACAGGTGCGAGGACGCATTGAAGGAGATGTCATGAAAGCTCTACACGCACACCCTCATCACGTTTCGAGAGAAGTGCTTGCGGGCATTGCTATTCTCGCCCTCGCTCTCGGATTGGGGACGTGGTGCCGCAGTCCGGTGCAAGTCATCCCCCGTTTGGCCTCGCCTCGCCTAGAACAGAGCGATCGCGCCGTTGTCGATTTGCCGTTGCAAGTGTACTGGCTGCAAGCGACTGACGTGACGATCTCGTTCGCGCCGGTGACGCTGGATATTGCGCCGCGCGCAACCTCGCAAGAAGCCCTGACAGCAGCCGTGACGGTGCTGCTTGAGGGCACGTCCGAGGGTCAGGACGCTCGGGCGATCGCCGCGATTCCGCCTAGAACTCAACTGCTGAATTTACAGGTTCAGCCGGACGGCATTCACGTTGACCTATCTGGCGAGTTTGCCAGCGGGGGAGGCAGCACCTCGATGGTCTACCGGGTTGCTCAGGTGCTTTATACCGTCACCAGTCTCGATCCCGAAGCCGACGTTTACCTGTCGGTAGACGGACAGCCCCTAGACGACACGATGCCCCTGGGCGGAGAGGGGTTGCTGCTCGATCGCCCGCTGGCGCGGCAAGGGTTTACCCGCGACTATCTCGCTCGCGACTATCTAGATTGAATGCTGCTCGATCGCGTTGTTGTTCTGGTTGGGAGACTCACCTCTGATGTCAGTACCGCCGATTGCTCCAGTCGTTCCTTTCCCGTGGCGCGCTTACTTGAGCCAGCGCCTATTCGCGCGCGACGCTCCGGTTATTTGGCATCCGCGCCGATTCGCACGCCACTATCGCGTTACTCACCTCAATCGGTGCTGGCGAGGAGATTGCGTGCATATTCTCGAAGCCTGCTGGAGAAAAACCTGTGACCCATCAGAACGATATCCCACCGATGCCTAGACGAACGCTTGCTTGAATGCAGGCTCGAAACGAGTGAGCCGGTCTCGATATCGCTCGACTCGGCATTGCCACCACTCCACGACACCCACACGAGAGGTTTTCACCATGACTGTTCGCACTGCAATCCAACGGATTTTTCGCGCCATCCAAACCGCGATCGCCGATATTGTCGGGTCGCTTGCCCGCGTTGCCTTTGGCCCGAGCAAAGATGACTATCCCGCAACCGGAACGCGGCCGCTGCGTGAGGACGGCAAACCGGCGAAACGGTGGCGCTGGCTGCGCTAGCGGGCGCAGTTGTCAGAGCCTCCAGCACAGATCGGCACCCTAGAGCACGCCAGAGTCGCCAGAGCGTAACAGTTCGCCGCAAGATCGATAGTTCGAGTGAGATCGATAATGAAACCGGTCATCGATCCTTGCCTTCGATTGGATGGCTCTCCACTTGATGGCGATCGCGCGCGATGACTTCTAAATCCCAGCCTCCTAAATCCCAGCCCTCCAAATCTCAGACTCCCAAGTCTCAGCTCTTTGAATATCAGCTAGATGCAGCCTCCGTTTTGCATCAGTTGGGGACAGATGCAGCGACGGGATTAACTGCCGACACGGTTGCTCGACGGTCGAACTCCGACGGTCGCAACGAACTGATTCGGAGCCAAACCGAAAGCCCTTGGACAATGCTGTGGCGGCAGCTTACCGCGACGATGGTGGTCATTTTGATGGGGGCTGCGGTCGTTTCCGGCTTGCTGGGGGACGTGCGCGAGGCGATCGCGATCGTCGCCATCGTGATTTTTAATGCGGCGATAGGATTTCGACAAGAATATCGAGCCGAACGCGCGATCGCCGCCCTCGAAAAGCTAGCGGTTCCTACCGTGACCGTGCGGCGCGGGGGGCGCGTCCAACCCCTGTCAGCCCGAGATCTCGTTCGGGGCGATATCGTGCTGCTCGAAGCCGGGGATATCGTTCCGGCTGACTGTCGGCTGCTCGAAAGCATCCACCTGCGCGTCTCCGAAGCTTCTCTGACGGGAGAATCTGCCCCCGTTGATAAAGATATCCGCGCGATCGCGACTGACGTGCCTTTGGGCGATCGGCACAACATGGCGTTCATGGGCACGATCGTTACCTACGGTCGCGGCGTGGCGGTCGTAACGGCAACGGGCATGAATACCGAACTCGGTCGGATTGCTGCCGCCATGCAAACCGTCCGCCGCGAACTCACGCCCCTCCAACTGCGATTGGAGCGTTTGGGCAAAGTTCTGGCCGTGGCAGTCCTCGCGATCGTGGCCGTGATTTTTAGCTTGGGACTGCTGCGGGGAGAGAGCATTCCCGAGATGTTTTTGACGGCGGTGAGTTTGGCCGTGGCGGCGGTGCCTGAAGGCTTGCCTGCTGTAGTGACCATTGCTTTGGCTCTAGGCGCACAGCGGATGCTGGAGCGTCACGCCCTGATTCGGAAGCTCCCGGCGGTAGAAACCCTCGGCTCGGTGGATGTTATTTGCTCTGACAAAACGGGAACCCTGACCGAAAACCGCATGACGGCCACTTCATTCGACCTGCCGCAGAGCCATATCGAGTTCGCCTCTGTCGAGCCAGGCTCTCCGTTGGGGTCAGCCATACAGCAAGAACCCGACCTAGCTTTGCTGCTATTGAGCGTCAGCTCGTGCAACGACGCGCGGGTGGAAAAGGCTGTTCCCGATGCTTCAGGGCTCGACGACTCTTTGCACCGAGAAGAGCCCGTGCGCCGAGAAGAGCCCGTGCGCCGAGAAGAGCCCGTGCGCCGAGACATCGGCGACCCCACCGAATTGGCGCTGCTCGTTGCGGCAGAGCGTTGGGGCGTACGCAAAGACGAGATTGAAACCTGGTTTCCGCGCGTAGCCGAACTGCCGTTCGACTCCGATCGCAAGCGCATGACCACCCTGCACGAGATGCCGTCGAGCGATCGCGCATTTCCTCCGGCGTTAGCCGTTCTGGAGCCGTGGCGGAAAACGATGCGAGGCTGTACGGGCGTTGCTTTCGTTAAGGGTGCTGTCGATCGCCTGCTGACCGACTGCGATCGCGCTTGGATAGAGGGTGGTTTCGTCTCGCTCGATGATGCACTGCGCCATCGCATGGCTGCGACCAGCGAACGCACTGCTGGAGCAGGCATTCGCGTGTTGGGGGTTGCCTTTCGCCCCCTCGATGCCCTGCCGACCTCGGTGACCGCCCGCTCGCTCGAACGGCATCTCGTCTTTCTCGGTACTGTCAACACTGTCGATCCGCCACGCCAAGAGGCCAAGTCGGCTATTCAGCAGTGTCGAAGTGCAGGAATTCGACCGCTCGTGATTACTGGCGATCATCCCCTCACGGCTCTTCATATTGCACGTGAGTTGGGAATTGCGCGTGAATCGGAATTCACACGTGGCGATCGCGCGCTGTCAGGTACGGACTTGGATCGCCTGTCGGCGGCAGAGCTGGACGATTGCGTCGAGCGCGTTGCCGTGTACGCGCGCGTGTCTCCTCAAAATAAGCTCGACATCGTGCAGGCTCTGCAGCGCCGAGGGCACGTCGTGGCCATGACTGGAGATGGAGTGAATGACGCTCCTGCCCTAAAACAAGCCGACATCGGCGTGGCGATGGGCATCACCGGCACGGATGTCGCGAAGGAAGCGGCTGATATGGTGCTGCTCGACGACAACTTTGCCACCATCGTCGCGGCAACTCGCGAAGGCCGAGTCATTTACGACAACATTCGCATGTTCGTCAAATTCACCCTGACGGGCAACAGCGGCGAACTATGGGCGATCGCGATCGCTCCCCTCTTGGGAATGCCGCTGCCCCTGCTGCCGCTGCAAATTCTTTGGATTAATTTGCTTGGCGATGGCATTTTGGCGATCGCGCTCAGCGTCGAGCCGGGGGAACGCTCGGTGATGAATCGCCCCCCGTATCGGTCTGGCGAGAGCATTTTCGGGCGCGGGGTCGGGCGCGCGATCGGGTGGGTGGGGCTGCAATTGGGATTGCTGCTGCTGGCGATCGCCTACGCGAGCTGGTCGCGGGGACAAGCGGAGTGGCAGACGTTCGTGTTCGCCACTCTGGCGTTTTCGCGGATCGCTTTGGTCTTGACCATGCGCTCGGATCGCGAGTCTTTCTTCGCGATCGATCCTCGCTCCAATCCCGCTTTGCTCGTGGCTGTACTGACGACACTGACGCTGCAATTTGCCGTCCTTTATGTGCCAGGACTCCAGAGCGTGTTCGATACTGCGCCGCTGACGGAGGGAGAACTCGGCGCGTGTTTGGCAGCGAGTACCGTACCGTTTTGGGCGATCGAAGTCGAGAAAACAGTCATACGCTCTCGAATGCTTCACAACCGATCGGGCGGGGAATAGCGTCTCAAGCTCTTGTCAGCAAGCTCTTGTCAGTAAGTACGGAAACTCCCATGGATGCGGCCAAAACTCTTTGCAAGAAGACCCCCCGAAACGCTGAATGCGCTGACTGACAGCATGAGATGCCATTTCGACGACCAAAAGATTTAAGCTCCTTCCCGACCGATTTACGCTAGCCTTTTCACGTACCGATAAGGCTGAATCGAGCTTCAAACGGTGCATAGCGAGCAATCTGTGGGTTCTGAGGTGATTGTTATGCAAGCAGCAGAGCTGTGGGAACGGTACCAGCAGTGGCTCTACCATCATGCCGATCTCGATATCTATGTAGATGTCAGTCGGGTATCGTTCACCTCTGAGTTTGTAGAGTCCATGCAGCCTCAGTTCGTGCGCGCTTTTGCTGACATGCAAGCGCTTGAAGGAGGCGCGATCGCCAATCCTGACGAACAGCGCCAGGTGGGTCACTACTGGCTGCGATCGCCCGAACTCGCCCCCAGCCCCCAGCTCACTCAAGATATTGTCTCGACCGTTGCCAGCATTGAAGCGTTCGCCGACAAAGTGAGATCGGGACACATTGCCCCTGCCGGACATCCCCGGTTTACGGATATTTTGTCGATCGGGATTGGCGGTTCGGCCTTGGGGCCTCAGTTCGTCGCAGCGGCACTCGCCCCGAGCGACGCTCCCCTCGCCATTCACTTCATCGACAATATCGACCCCGACGGCATTGATGCCGTGCTGCAAACGCTGGCGGATCGGCTGACCACTACGCTCGTTATCGTCACGTCCAAATCGGGCGGCACTCCCGAACCCAACCACGGCATGACGGAGGTCAAGGCGGCATACGGACGGGCAGGAGTTGAGTTCGCCCCGAGGGCGATCGCCGTGACGGGCAAGGGCAGCAAGCTCGAAGCTCGCGCCCGAGATGAGGGCTGGCTGGGGACGTTCCCGATGGATGATTGGGTGGGGGGGCGCACGTCCGAGCTGTCTGCGGTGGGGCTGTTGCCCGCCGCGCTCCAGGGCATCGACATTCGGGCGATGCTCGATGGTGCCAAACACATGGATGCCGCGACGCGCATTCCCGATTTGACGACGAACCCGGCAGCATTGCTGGCGATGAGCTGGTACTGGCTCGGGGATGGCAAAGGCACGAAAGATATGGTGGTGCTGCCCTACAAAGACCGTTTGATGCTGTTCAGTCGCTACCTGCAGCAGCTCGTGATGGAATCGTTGGGGAAAGCTCGCGACTTGGACGGCAATCTGGTCGAACAAGGGATTGCCGTATACGGCAACAAAGGGTCTACCGACCAGCACGCCTACGTCCAGCAGTTGCGCGATGGCATCAACAACTTTTTCGTAACGTTTGTCGAGGTGCTTCTCGATCGCCCTCACCCCGGCATCGAGCTTGAACCGGATGTCACCGCCGGTGACTTTTTGTGCGGCTTTTTGCTCGGCACCCGCCAAGCGTTATTCGACAATCATCGCGCTTCGATTACGGTTACCTTGCCGGAAGTGAGCGAGACAGCGGTGGGAGCCTTAATTGCATTGTACGAGCGAGCCGTCGGCTTGTACGCGTCGCTGGTGAATATCAATGCCTATCACCAACCCGGAGTTGAAGCTGGAAAGAAAGCTGCCGCAGGCATTTTGGATCTACAAACACAGGTCTTACAAGCTCTGCGAGCCAGTTCTAGCGCCATGAGTTTGAGTGAGATTGCCACTGCGATCGCCGCTCCCGATCGCGTCGAAACGATCTATCAACTCGTGCGTCACCTAGCGGCAAATAACCGAGTGGCGATCGCTGCGGGCGATCTCAGCCAGCCTGGTTCCGTGCGCCTGACCCTGTCCTAATCTGAATGGGTTGAGCTGGTTTGCGAGCTTTCAGACGAGCGATCGCGAGCGGGCGCTGCAATTGCGAGCGGACACACAACTGAGACCGTCGCGCCCGTTCGGCGGACGGGCTTGCAGAGGTAACGTGCTTGCGAGCGAAGTTCCGGACAGACGAGACGCACTACAATAGCAACAATCCAGTTCGGGATCGCGTTTTTTGCTGCCATGTTGCCGCTTCTTCCCAGCCAGTGTGAGTCTTCCCTTCCCAAATGTCGCCGCGACTTTCCGGCCATCGAACCACCGGCACCGCCGCAACCTCGTCCCATTCTCAGCCTGAGTGCTGGCGATCAAACCCTTTACGTCGAACTCGTTCAAGTTGCCACTGCCACCAGCGATCGCGAAATGGCTTGGGTGCGCCCCGTGTTGCTAGTCCACCGCGATCGCGGCGCCAAAGTGCAGCTCAAAGTCTGCGCGATCGCTCAGGAGTCCGATTTGCTGTGGCCGCTAAGCTGTTTTGCTGAAACGTACGCTGAAGACTTTTTGCCCCTGCTGCCTCTCGCGGTTGCGTTGGATGCAGCGAAGGCCCAACTGGTGCTGCGTGCCTTCGTCCGTGAAGCCTGGAAACTCCACTGGCCGACTCGCGCGGCATAGCAGTTTCGAGTGTGCTGGGGATACGTACCTGAGGATATCCGAGCTGAAGATATCCGAGCTGAAGATATCGAGTCCGGCTGATTGGGGGCGATCGCCCCCAATCTCGCTTTAATGTACTCAAGCAGCCTGTGGAGGAGCGGCGATCGCTTCTTCCAGCTTGGCGGCGATGTCTGCTTTGGGGAGAACGCCGACCAGTTTGGATATGGGACGACCGTCTTTGAACACCACGAGAGCCGGAATGGACATGATGTCGTATTGAAAGGCGAGCGCTTCGTTGTCGTCAATGTTGACTTTGCCAATCTTGACGCGATCGCCGTATTCGCGAGCGAGGTCATCGACGATGGGACTTACGACCCGACAAGGCGCGCACCAGGGAGCCCAAAAGTCTACCAAGACGGGCTGCGAACTATTCAAGACTTCTTTCGTGAAGGTGTTGTCTGCGAACGTGAGGGGAGTGTGAGCCATGCGTAGAATCTCCTAAGTGAGAAGCGAAGCTGGACAGAGCGCAGGCGGTACCATCGCCCGCGAGCGTCCTCAAGCAGGTACTTGTAATTGCCCTAGGGCAGCGAGAATGGCCTCCGGGTCGAGGCGCTGAGTGTAGTCGGCATGGGCAAAGGCGATCGCGACGCGACCGTCTGGAGCGATAACGTATGTGGCCGGGACGGGAAGCTCGAAGCGATCGTCGCCGTTGTGAGCGGGAATGTCGATGCCCCATTCTGCATAGAGCGGGCGCAGCGTTTCAGGCAAGGTGAAGACGAGGCCGAATTCCCGCGCCACGATGTTGCCCACATCGCTGAGGACGGGATAGCTCAACTCATTTTTCTCAGAAGTTGTGAGCGAGCTATCTGGGGTTTCAGGTGAAACAGCTACCAATGTCGCTCCTGCTGCTTGGATCTGCGGCTGGATTTGTTGCAGAGCGCGTAGCTCCAGATTGCAATAGGGGCACCAGCCGCCTCGGTAGAACGACAGCACCACAGATCCGCGTTGCAAGAGCGATCGCAATTCCACCCGATCGCCCTTCACGTCCGGCAGCTCGAAATTAGGGACTAACTCCCCCACCTTGAAGGTGCGATCGATGATGCCCGATTGCTCTAGGTCGTCGGTGGCTGCCTGCATGGTGGCTAGGATCTCTGGGGCTTGGTTCTCGCGAAAGCGATTTTGAAAATCGGCCAGGTCTCGTGTGAGGCTCATCGGATCTCTCCTTGATTTGAACGTTCGTTCCAAAATGAGGCAAAAAAAATTAAGCCTCGGGGGCTTGCAAAGTGGATAGCGCCACCGTCACGATGCTTTGCAACACGAGCGGATCGGGTCGCAGCCTGGACATGACGCGCACTCCTTGCATGACGCAAGTGAAATAGCGCGCCAGCGATCGCGTATCGACATCGGCGGCAACTTCGCCTTTGTCTTGCGCTCGCGTGAGGGCTTTGAAAAACGCATCTTCTATCCGCTGCAGGTTTGCAGCGATTTGACGGTGCAGATCGGGATCGCGAATCCCCATCTCAACGGCGGCATTCGTAACCAGGCAGCCGCGACAGTCTGCATCTTCGAGATCGGCCAACCGGAGGAAATGCTCCACGATGGCCTGCTTAGACGCTCCAGGAGCCTCCAAATGCGCGATCGCTTTGCGCACGACTTTGTCGTCGTAAAAAGCGATCGCTGCCTGAAACAGTCCGCGCTTATCTCCGAAGGTGTCGTAAAGACTGCCTCGGTTGAT
>JBCBTL010000001.1:0-23853 GCA_039818705.1 Cyanobacteria bacterium J06639_1 | reverse complement strand
TGCTCCGCACTGAGGCGCACCACGTCCCGTTCGGTCAGAATTCCCGCCAAGCGATCGCCATCCACCACCAAGACGCAACTCGATCGCGCTTCGTGCAAAATGCGATCGAGCTGTGAGCCGTCGGGCTGGCGAGCGTCGCAGATGGCGCGCACGCCGCTCATTTGGGCGATCGCGTCGATCGCGGTGGTTTCGACGGAGACAACCAGCGGCTCGCGGATGATGGCGGAGGCCAGGTTTAGCGGTTCGGCAGTGGCGATGCGAGCAGACATAGGTTCGGCACGAGATAGCTCATCGATGCTTCCAGCAAGCCACGCAAAAGTAAGCTGAAAGTAAAACAGGCCAACTCCGAGATTTCACCCGTTTCCCGCTATGCAAATGTCGCGCGATCGCCCATTTTGAGAGGTGGCGATCGCGCAGCAGCAACAGTCGCGAATTCAGACGTTAGGCATAGAGAGTGCGGCTTTCACGACGAATGTGGGAGGTTTGCGATCGCGTGCGAATGGCAAAAGCCAGCTTCAATAGGGGCTGAAACAATCGCTTAGGGAGTATGTAGAGCAAAAATGCCGCGATAACCGTGAGGGTCGTGCCGCGCGGCTCGGCAAAGATGCGCAGATCGCTGGCGAGTGCTTTAGTAATTAAGTCAACCGCTGCTTTGCCATCGCCAATCATGACGGCTTTTTGCGCCAGAGCGCGATACTGGTAGCCTTTCGCCAGCGACCCCCAGCTCTCGATCAGCTCGGGGGCGTACTGGCGCGTTTTTTCCACAACTGTCATCCAACTCTCGAACTGGCGGTAGAAACTAGCGGACAAACCCTCCGCATTGATGCGATAGCAAGTGAGCGCTTCGCTGAGGCCTTCGAGCTGCCAGTCAGTTTGGCACGCGATCCGCAACCACAGGTCGATATCTTCATTGCGCCGCAGCGACTCGTCGAAATACTCGCCACCCTTGCGAACGGCGTCTAAGGCTGCCCGCCGCACGACGGGAGTGGAGCCGTTGCTGATGGGATTGCGGCAGAGCAGACGTTTGGCATCGATCCGTCCCGTGGCCGACATCAAATACGCCGCCGACGTGCCGCCGAAGAACTTCGATCGCGAGAAGGACACGCCCACTTCAGGAGCGCGATCGAGATGCTCGACGTGGCGCGCGAGCTTGGTGGGTTCCCACATGTCGTCGCCATCCAAGAACGCGACGTACTCCCCGCGCGCGTGGCGGATGCCAGTATTGCGCGCGCCAGCCAGTCCCCGATTTTCCTGTTCGATGATGGTCAGGCGCGGGTCGTCGTCGAAGAGACGGCACACGTCAATACTGCGATCGGGGGAACCGTCGATGACGACGAGAACTTCAAAATCTTTGAACGTCTGAGCGAAGATTGACTGCAACGTATCGCCGATAAAATTTTCAACATTGTAGGTAGGAACGACGACCGAGACGCGCGGCGCGGGGAGAACTGACGACATAACGAGTGACTCCGTAGGTAAATAGGGGCAAAACGATCCAGTGAACGGCAAGGACGGCGGTGGCAATACCGATCAGTCCCCAAGGCAGTCCGGCGAGAATGGCGATCGCGAAGCAAACCGTAAACGCGCATTCCCACCAGAAATCCAGATGAGCGCGATCGCGCACCCACAGCACTTGCGACGCAGCGCGGGCGAACGGACGCGGAATCGCGGACAGACAAATCAACACGGCCAGCGGCACGGCAGACGCCCACTTCGCCCCGAACACGAGCGGGATATACGTCGGCGCGAGCGTGGCCTGCAAAATAACCAGCGGCACGATGATGCAGGCGATCGCCTTCAGCGCTTTGGTAAACCGCTGCGGCAACTGGTCGGGGTCTTCGCACAGGTGGGGGTACAGCGATTGCGAGAGGGCGTTGATGGCGCTGAGGGAGAGTCCCAATCCCGCGTTGAAGGCGAAGTAGTACACGCCGAGCTGTTCCACGCCCAAAAACGGCCCCACCAGCAGGTAGTCGAGGTTTTGGCGCAGCGTGTTCAGCATTTCCACGCCGAGAATATTGCGCCCGAACTGGGCGATCGCCTGCCAGCCGCTGAGGTCGAACGTGCGGGGCGCTTTCCAGGTGTGATTCGCGCGGTTGACCGCTACCCAAATCGGGGCGACAAGGACTTTAGGGGCAACGATCGCCCACATGCCCCAGCCCAAAAGCGCAAAGATGACGGTCAGCACGGCGTTGACGACCACTTGCAGCGACACCGAGAGGGCGCTGACTTCCAGGCGGTTTTCTCGTTGAATTAAGGCCGATCGCACTTGGGCTAGGGGCAGCATTGGGTAAATCAGCGCCAGAGCGCAAATGGGCAGGACGAGGGTGTGATCGCTGTAAATCCATCCGGCGGCAACTCCGGCCACGCACTGAATGACGAACAGCAACGCGGCGACGATCCAGGTGAGCCAGTAGGCCGTATTGCAGAGTTTCGGCAGGTCGGCTTTGGGGGCTTGAATCAGCTTGGCCGTGATGCCGTTGCGGGTGAGCACGTCCACGAAATCGTTTACGGTCAGCACGATCGCCGCGAGGCCGTAATCGTGGGGCGACAGCAAGCGACCCAACACGACGACCACGAGCAAGCGCGAGACCCGAATCACCAGTTCGGTGCCTCCCATCCAGCCGACATTTTTAAGAAACTTGCCTGACATGCCTGCGACCCGCGCGCTGCTTCAGGTTCAGTTGTAGGCAGTTAAAGAGAAATCACCGTAAAACAGGCTGGGGACGATCTGCGGGCTGGGTCGCGAGTGGCGATCGCTTTGTGATGTTGGGCAGCACTGTCAACTTAATCGGATGCGCCCTGCTACCTGAAAAATGAAGGGATGAGCAATCCATCGATCTCTTACGCCCGTCATCACTTCCCAGTTGCCATCATCAGCTACGCAGTCTGGCTCTACTTTCGCTTCTGTCTGAGCTACCGCGACATCGAAGAGCTCCTGGCTCAGCGCGGTATCCATATCAGCTACAAGACTGTCCGACGCGGGTGTCTGAAGTTCGGCCAGGACTACGCCAATCAGTTAAAGCAGCGCGTTGCCAAAGCAGAGGACAAGTGGCATCTCGATGAAGAATAGTTCGAGTGGTTATCAATGGCAAAGTGCATTGGCTGTAGCGAGCGGTCGACCAGCACAGGCGTGCCCTCGATATTCTGGTGCAGAAACGTCGGAATAAGTGCACGGCGAAACGGCTCTTTAGACGACGACTCAAAGGGGGAAGGCTTCGTGCCTCGCGTGCTGGTGACCGACAAATTCGCCACCTACCGAGCGGCTCATCATGAGATGTTGCCTAGCGCAGAGTATGAGAGGCATCCAGGGTTGAGCAATCGGGCGGGTTGCTGTTGACAAATCCACATGGCTGACAAAGCCCTTTTCTCCCTCACATGTTGTCCGTGTAAATGTTGGTCCGTGTAAATGTTGATATTGAAAGCACTAATAGTCTTGGATAAGGTTAAAGCGTCGTTTACACGCTACATATAGCGCTAAGGACGCGATCGCCATGACTTCTGCATCCCTGAGTGTTGTTTTCACGCGCCAATTTACGACCCGAGAATGGCCGCAACTGCACGTTCCCAGTCTGTCCGTGCGGCTGATTCGAGCGACCGATCGATGCCTGAACGATTACCTCAACAGTTTGAACGTTCGCCCTGAGGCTGCAAATGCCGTGCGCTGGCAGTACCGACTGTGGCCGCGCGAGTTGACCGTTGGGATGGCTCCCGAAAGCGTATCTCACCTGCTCTCCCTGCCTGGCTTTGACGCGCGCGACCTGCGCGCTGCTGCGAATACCGGCATCGACACGTGGTTGCACGCCCGCCCCCTAGCCGAATCGTCACCTGCCCTATCGACTCCGGCTGGCGCGCTCTCGTAGGCGATCGCTACGACGCAACGACGAGTTTGGGAGCGGGGACGCACTCGAACGTCAACTTGCCTTTGGCGTTCGCGTCCACGCTGACCGTATCGCCGTCGCCATAATCACCGCGCAGGATTCCCTTCGCAATCTCGTTTTCAACTTCGCGCTGCAACGCTCGCTTGAGTGGACGCGCGCCGTAGGTGGGATCGTAGCCCACTGCCGTGACTACATCGATCGCGTCATCCGTAAGCTGCAACCCGATGTGGCGCTCGGCCAAGCGCTTGCCTAGTGCCACCACCTGTAGCTTGACGATCGCCCGCAGTTGCTCCTTCGAGAGGCTGTGGAAAATGACAATTTCATCTAGGCGATTGAGAAACTCGGGTCGGAAACTCTCGCGCATCAGGGTCATGACGCGATCGCGCATTTCGTCGTACCGACTATCATCGCCAGCCAGCTCCAGAATGAACTGCGAGCCGATATTGCTGGTCATGATGATAATCGTGTTCTTGAAATCCACCGTCCGTCCCTGCGAATCGGTGATGCGACCGTCATCCAAAATCTGCAGCATGATGTTGAACACGTCGGGATGGGCTTTCTCGATTTCGTCGAACAGCACGACAGAATAGGGTCGCCGCCGAACAGCCTCCGTCAGTTGCCCGCCCTCGTCGTACCCTACGTACCCAGGAGGTGCGCCGATCAAGCGAGAGACCGCGTGTTTCTCCATATATTCGGACATGTCGATGCGCACGGTGGCTTCTTCAGTATCGAAGAGATAAGCCGCTAGGGCTTTAGCTAGCTCGGTTTTTCCGACCCCGGTCGGCCCCAAGAAAATAAAGCTGGCGATCGGACGATTGGGGTCGGACAGGCCAGCACGCGATCGCTGAATCGCCTCTGCCACAACGGTCACGGCTTCATCTTGGCCGATCACGCGGCGATGCAGTTCGCGATCGAGGTTGAGCAGCTTCGCTTTTTCCGACTCCACCAATTTGCTCAATGGAATCCCCGTCCACTTCGAGATGATTTCGGCAATGTCGGATTCCGTCACTTCTTCTCGCAGCAATGTGCCGCCCGTTTGTGCTTCATCGAGATTCGCCTCGGCAGCTTTTAACTGCATTTGCAGCTCGGTCAGCTTGCCGTATTTCAGCTCGGCCGCTCGGTTCAGGTCGTAGCTGCGCTCCGCCTGTTGAATTTCAACGTTGGCTCGGTCAATTTCTTCCTTGATGGTCTGAATGCGATCGAGATTCTGTTTCTCCGACTGCCACTGCGCGTTCAGGCTGGTCTGTTCTTCTTTCAGGTCAGCCAGCTCTTTGTCCAGGCGCTCTAGTCTTTCTTTGGAGGCTGCATCGCTCTCTTTCGTCAGCGCCAGCCGCTCCATCTCCAACTGCAAAATTTTGCGGTCGATCTCGTCCAGCTCTTCCGGCTTCGACGTAATTTCCATCTTCAGCCGAGCTGCCGCCTCATCCACCAAGTCGATCGCCTTATCGGGCAAAAAGCGATCGCTAATGTATCGATTCGACAAACTCGCTGCCGCCACTAGGGCGTTGTCCGCAATCCTGACCCCGTGATGGACTTCGTAGCGCTCTTTCAACCCGCGCAGAATCGAAATCGTGTCGGGTACGGTGGGCTGATCGATAAAAACCTGTTGGAACCGTCGTTCTAACGCGGCATCTTTTTCGATGTGCTGGCGGTACTCGTCCAAAGTCGTCGCGCCGATGCAGCGCAGTTCGCCGCGAGCCAGCATCGGCTTGAGCAAGTTGCCTGCGTCCATCGCACCTTGAGTCGCCCCGGCTCCTACGACCGTGTGAATTTCGTCGATGAATAGAACGATCGCCCCGTCGGACTCGGTGACTTCTTTGAGTACTGCTTTGAGACGCTCCTCAAACTCGCCGCGATATTTGGCTCCCGCGATCAGCGCACCCAAATCCAGCGAGATGAGCTGGCGATCGCGCAGCGAGTCCGGCACGTCGCCACTAACGATGCGCTGGGCTAACCCCTCAGCGATCGCCGTTTTACCCACTCCAGGTTCCCCAATCAACACGGGATTGTTTTTCGTGCGGCGCGACAGAATTTGAATCGCGCGGCGAATTTCGTCATCTCGCCCGATCACCGGGTCGAGTTTGCCTTCCCGCGCCAGCACGGTCAGATCGCGACCGAAGCGCTCTAGCGATTCGTACTTACTCTCGGGATTTTGGTCGGTGACCTTGTGACTGCCCCGCACCTGCTCGATGATGCTCTTGAGCTTTTTCTCCGAGAGGCCAGCTTCACGCATCAAGGCTTGGCCGAAGCGTTCGTCTTTGCCAAACCCGAGAATGAGATGCTCGATGGAAATATAGTCGTCATCGAACTTTTTGCGGTACTCTTCGGCGCGATCGAGCAATTGATCGAGGCTGCGCCCCAGATACACTGCGCCACTCCCCCCCGACACCTGGGGCTGGCGACCCAGAAATCCATCAACACGCTCGCGCAACTGCACCAAGCTCACCCCCGCCTTCTGAAAAATGCTGACCGCCAGCCCTTCATCCTCGATCAGCGATTTGAACAGGTGTTCGCTTTCGATTTGTTGGTGTTGCAGCGATCGCGCAATGTTTTGGGTGCGGACGATCGCGGCCCAAGCTTTCTCCGTAAATTGATTGGGGTCGGTCGGTTGCATGGTGGTCGATCTCCGGTATCGGGGTTCCCGATAGCTCGCGTAATAAGGGGTGCGTTAACTTGCCTATCACAATATTAGGCAGCAGCTCGCCACCTGAGGATCGGTTCGCAGCCCTTGCCGTGGAGATATTGCCGATCCGAATGGGTGCGATCGCAACTCCAACAGGGTTTTCGGCTTCTCTACCCCAGCGCTACCCGACAGCAATGTTGCACCTGAATTTTGCACCGGACAGTACCTCTGACGAGGCGACTGATTGAACCGGGCGAGCTGGTTTACCCGCAATCACCTCGCCCGAGGATTTATCTGCCACAATGGGCTATTGACGCGTCCCGTACCGGCCCCTCGCCCCGCCCTTGATACTTGTGACTCGCCCCCCGTGCTTACTTGAATGGATCTCGACCCATCCGACTTACCGGTGAGCAGTGCCGCTGAACTCCGCGATCGCTATGCCGCCGGGGAGCGGGAATTCAGTCGCGCCAAACTCTGGGGAGCCTCCCTGGGCGATCTGGATCTAATGCGAGCCAATTTAGCTGGTGCCTACCTGAGCGGTGCCGACCTGAGCGCAACTTCCCTCGATTGCGCTGACCTCTGTCGGGCTGACCTCGTGGCCGCTCACCTGTTCGGAGCCTCCCTCAGCAACGCTCGATTAACAGGAGCCAATCTCAGCGGTGCCGATCTGGGGGGAGCCAAGCTGTGGGGAGCCAATCTCAACTATGCCAATCTGATTGCAGCACGGCTGATCGGAGCCTACCTACGCGAGTCCAGCCTGATGGGAGCAAAGCTTTGGCAGGCCGACCTGAGCTATGCCGATCTAACGTACTCCACATTTGCAGGAGCCAAACTGCGCGACAGCGTTCTGATTCGCGCCAAACTCTACGGAGCTGACTTGCGTGCGACTGTCCTCGACGGCGCGATTTTGACCGGCGCTTACTACAGCGACGATACGATTTTTCCGCAAGACTTCGATCCAGCGAAAGCAGGTATGCAATTTGTTGAATGACCATCGGCAGGAGCGAACTCAGGCGATCGCGCTTCGAACTGCGGTGTCCTTCGACAGAGCATTCAACCGGACGTCAGTCCAGCACGAACCCCGCAATCAACGCTTCTGACTCGTCATCGCCATCCCGAGCGTTCAAATTCAGACCGAGCTTGGCGATCGCGTCTGCATCCAAAGACTCAGCAAACCCCTGAACGATATCCGAACATTGAGCGACGAAATCTCCCATCCAGCGCCGACACCAGTACAGCTCCAGCGTGCTGACTACCTCGCTAGCATTGCCTGGATAGCGCAGCTTGCCCGACCGATGAATTTCAAACGACTGCAACCACTCGAACTGAGGCCGAGAGTTTTCGAGATAGGTTGACGTTACGCCACCCAAATAAAAAATTCCTTTCTCGCAAATGTGATTGCAGACTTTCAACAGCTCGGCCACCGAAAGGTCTGAAACACCATTCTGGGTAGGGGCACTCTTCGCTGGCGTTGCCGCTGTGCCACTCCGCGCCATGCCGCCTGCAATATCTTCAGAAACCTCTTCGCCGCGCAAAATTTGGAAGATTTGTTGCTCGACCTCGCTGAGCTGCTCGACGCCTGAGGAACTGCGAGAAGCCAACATCTTGTGCCAGCGCACCAACAGCTCCAGCTTGCGCGCCTTCTCCACCCGCTCGCTTTCGTCCGCGTACGCGCGAGCCAACTGCTCGTCGAGAGAGTTGGCGGCTACGCCCAGGCTCGCGCCGTTGCCCACGCCAATTTCTTGCAAGCCATCTTTGTGTTGGCAGAGCTCTTGAATGTACTCGCTAGTTAAAGGCGAAACCCTAGCCTGTGTCATGGTTGGTACCCGTGCTGTTCGACTCGCGAGCGCAATGGTTGCCAGTTGCGGTCGCGTATCTCCATCTGGCGATGAACCGTGCAGCGCCTAGCTGAAATGGTGACACTCAGCGTCGCTCAGAACCCAGTGTGGAAATACGTAAACCTGTCAAGCCCTAGATCCCCATTATGACGCGATCGCGCACCGTGACATTCGTCACGTTTTTATTGGCATAACTATAGATTTCCCTCGCCCAGACCTCAGGATATCGCCCTAAATGTAACTGTTCGTATCTTTTATGAGTTTTTTAGGGCAACTGTTCATCAGGCTACAGATGTCCATGCGGTAGAGCCAAGCACGCTTCGGCCACGAAAACTCCCTTCAGGCAGGCGACTGAAGCGTCCGTGAGTCGTTTGAAGCTCATCGCCACCCAGAAAATGAAATATGAGAATGTTAAGAATTATTAAGCAGCGATGGGTCCAGGAGAGGGGAGGGGTAAACAAAGATCGTGAAGCAAACCTTTATGAGTGCCTTCACAATGTGTGTCTAGAACGTCTTTTTGTAAAGTTTTGCGGCTAAAGTTGGCATCATAGTTAAAGGCGGTTTGACCTTGCCACTGCCAACGCCGTTCGCTCCGAACAGTCGCGGCCTTCACGTTCGATATTCTGCTGCCAAGGTTTCATCTGTTCGTTGTTTCGTTTTTTGAAAGAGAGTGAATTCATGACGTTTACGCCAGCACAGCCCATGGCTCCCAGCGCTCCGGTTGCTGCCGGACGTTTGCCTCGCAAAGCGGAGCATACTCTACGGAAAAAGTTTCCTAAGAAGCACTCTCACTACAACTTGGTGGACTTCCTGTCGTTCGATACAGCCGGTGGCACGATCACCGACTGGAACGACGCTCGTACGGTTCTCACTAGCGAAGATTTCATCGTCGGTTTGATTGAGGGCTTAGAGGAGGAAGTCGGCAGCGCGTCCGGCGTGGTGATGTACAACATTGGCCGCGAATGGGGCAAACGCGACGCGAAGTTCTTTCAAGCCTGGTACGAGCGCGAATACGAGCGCGACATCTACCAAAGCAGCCTGACGTTCTTGCTGGAAGCGTGGTGGTGGCCGTTCACCTCTGAAGGCTGGGGGAACTGGGAGCTGGATTTGAGCGAACAGAAGAATGGTTTCATGTTCGTCAATATTTTCGACTCTGCTGTTGCGCGCACGCTGGGCGATGTCGGTAAGCCGGTTTGCCACATCTATGCCGGTTTGTTCTCGGGCTTCTTTACGAGCTTCGTGAAGAAAGACCTGAGCTGCATTGAAATTCAGTGCTACGCCATGGGTGAGACCTACTGCAAATTCTTGCTGGGCAAGCAGGATCGCGTGGATGCAGCTACCTTCTGGCAGAACGAGGGCGCGACAGCTCGCGACATCGAAAAGCGCTTGAACAACGGGGAGTACTTAGGATGAATCAAGCTGCTGTCTGGCAATGTGCGAGCGTCGCCGAATTTTTCGGACGGTTCAATTGGGACGGGCCCGCTGCGGCTCTGAATGCACCGGCTGCGACAGCAGCATTGCCTACCGCTCCCATCGCGACGAACCGTCACTTGGGCGATCGCGAGTTGCTCTGCCTCTCCGTTCGCGACTTCTTCGGTGCGTTGAACTGGAAAGACGTACCTGCGGTAGCTTCCACCGGGGCCAGCGCGATCGGGATTTCAGTGTCGCCGCTGACGATTTCTGTCGATCAGTTCGTTCGCAGCATCGACTGGGAAGGTAGGCCAGAAGTCGGGGTTGCTCCTCAGCTTGGCAACAGCTCTCGCCCCTCCCCCAATCGCGGCCTGAGTGCCGATCAGTTTTCCGACCTGTTTTAGAGGCCGATCATGTACCCCGAACTGCAAACTCTGCTCTACGCCGCAGAAGAACGCTATCTGCAAGACGGTGACATTGAAGCATTCCGTCAGCTCTTGCAGTCTTTTCAAGAACGGATGCAGGCTTATGAAGCTCTGCGCGATAACGAAGCAACTATTTTTCAGCGCGTCGCCAACCAGCTTTTGGAAGCGTATCCGAAAGAGCAGCCCGAGCGTTTGGAGCGAGCTCTCAAGCATTGGATTGCAGCTACCCGGTTTGCCAGCATGGCGATGTTGCTTAACAACGCTGAGTATTTGGAGCGTCACCTGTTGGAATGGTTAACCGAACAGGTTTCCGCGCATCAGATGCAATCGATTGAAAGCACTCTGCATCAGCTTCTCGAACCCCGCTTGCGCAAAGTGCTCAGTCGCGAGCAGTGGGAGACGTTTCAGCCTTATGTCGAGCAAATTCAGGCCGCGCTGTTGACCCCAGCCCCTGTTGCCTAGCCCGCGAGCCTCAGGCGCGAGCGACCCCATCACCGTTTTGCCCCAGGAGAGAGTTCATGATTGCTGTTGCCGACCTCATCAAAGATAGCTACTTGCCTGGTAACTACTACGCCCCCGATGTTTACGTTCAGGGGGATTTCGAGGCTGGTTTGATCGAGAACCGCCAGGGGCATCGCCTGTTAGCTTTGCCTGAAGCGCTTCTGGAAGCCGTGTACGCCGGATTGGAAGACGAAATTGGGCCAGCGGCAGGGTTGGTTCTGTTTCGCTGCGGCCACTGGTGGGGTAAGAGCTTCTACCGTCGCTTCATCGAAGAGATGAATGAGTACTACCACAAACCTGTCGCCGAGATGGAGATGGTGGAGCTGCTGCAGTGCATGAAGCAATGCTGGAAAACTCACGGCTGGGGCACGTTCGACCTCGACCTGAGCTACTTTCAGTCTGGCTTTTTGGTCGCGCAGACGCAGAACTCGACGTTTGCCAAATCTGCCAAGCAGGACGATCGCCCTCAATGCTTCGCGGAGGCTGGTATTCTGAGTGCCTTCTTCAGCCAGCTCACGGGGCGGAGCTTGCATTGCGTTCAGACGCAGTGCGAGTCAATGGGGGCAGATAGTAACTACTTCATCCTGGGCTTGCCGGAGCGCTTGATGCCCGCTGAGGCTGGAGTGGAGGAAAAAGAGGGCCACGCTGCGATTATGACGCGCTTGTGTCCGCAGCAGGTGGAGAATGCGGAGGACGCTTCCGAAGCTTTGTTCTAGATGAAGTCGATTTGTTTCGTTTGAAAGTGCTGAGGGCACAGCCGTGGCTAAGACCGTAAAGCTTGAACCCATTGCGACTGAGACATCGGTCAAGACCAACACGACTTTGCTGTCGGTTTTGCTCGAAAACGAACTCAGCGTCATGCAGGAATGTCGCGGGCGCGGTCGTTGTGCCACCTGCCACGTCTACATTCGCGAAGGTGAGGACAGTCTTTCCCCCATCCAGCGGCGCGAGCAGCGCACTCTGGAGGTGATTTCCACCTGTGGCAAAAGTTCGCGGCTGGCCTGCCAAACGCGGGTGCTGGGCGAAGGCGTGGTGGTCGAGCTGCCTTCGGGGATGTACGTCAACGCGATCGATGACATCGATTCGTTGATCGGTCGGCGGGCGCAACAAGACATCCTCGATCCGCTGACGGGAAAAGTGCTGGTGGAAGAAGACAAGCTAATTACTCGCTCGATCGTGCGTCTATTGGCGGACGCTCAGGCGGAAGCTGGCAGACTATTGGCTCAAACCGAAGACGCGTAAATTCGCGCCTCAATTGTGGAGATACCCTGACGATGTTGAACACAGTCAATCAGCTCAGTCGCGAAATTGACGGTCGGTACGCAACGGCTGACGAGCTGCAAGAGATCAAAGATTATCTATCAACCGCCGATCGACGCATCAGCGCCTACAAGAAGATTCGCGATGTCGAGCAGAAGATCATTGACGAAATTGAAGCGCGAATGCTTAAAGAAGATGCCTACATCTTTCGTAAGGGCTCGAAGGATCTGACCGGTAACTATCAGTACGACACCAAAAACATCATGCGGTGTACGGCTGCTGCGGTTCTGATGGACACGCTCGATCGCCTGCGCGATGACATTTTGCTATGGCAGGCGACAGTTGTGAAGTCATTCAAAGTCGAGCATTTGGCGTACCGGGCTTATCAGCTCATGCCAGACGTGATGCGACAGTATTTAAATGAAGAGGAAATGAAGTTGGTTATGCCCGCTTTGTACCTCAACCAGACTATTTTTGACGGTTAATGGCGATCGCCCGTTTGTGCGAGTGACTGCAACGGTCGTGTTGATTCGCATCGATCGCTGAGCGAGCGGCTAACGCCAATTCTTTGATTTCGTATTTCTGTATTGCTTGGTTTTTCGGTTCTCGATCGCACATTTGTTAGGAGTTTCGTTCGCATGCAACGACCGTCCCCATCCCCCTCGAAGTCTAATCACTGGCTAGATGCAGCCGAAATTCTCTCGGCAGTGGGTGCCGCTGGCGGCACGATCGCCTCAATCGTGACGCAGCAAATTGCGTTTGCCTCTGTTCCTCTGACGCTCTCTGTGGCTCTCAACCTAGCCAATCGCAAGCGTTTGCTAGCTCAAATCGCTCAAAATTTACAGACGAGTCGTGCCGTTCAAACCGAAGAGTTTGGCGAACTGTCCGCACGACTAGGACGCGATTTCGAGCAGCAAAAAGCGTTCTCTCAAAACTTGGACGAGCAGCACCAGCAGACGGTGGAATCTACGAAGTGCCTGCGGGCGATCGCCAACTGCACGCAGGCGATCGCCGCCAACCGTGGAGACGATCAGATTTTTTACCTGCGCGGTGTTAGCCACCATCGTTTGGGAGATTTAGAAGAAGCGATCGAAGATTATTCTTCGGCTCTCGAACTCAACAGCAAGTATGCCAAGGCTTACTTCAATCGCGGTATTGCCAACGGTCGTGTGGGTGACAAGCGCGGTGCCGTTCAAGACCTGCGTGCGGCGGCGAAATATTTCTTTGAAGATGGCGATGTCGATAACTACCAGAAGGCCAGAGATTTGAGTCGTGACTTCCACGATATGTCACCGCTGGATTCTCAGATCGAACTGAAGACTCAACAGGAAGAATCGGGCCAGGAAGAGGAAGAAAACCTCGTTCTCGAAGGTTTCTTAGGATAATCCCGGCTGCGGAAGATCTCCAAGCACGTGGCCTAGGCGACGGATTTGGTTTGACGCTGACTTTCATCTCGAAAGTCAGCGTTGCTTTTTGACGGGTTCGGTTTGTATGTGCCGATGGCTGATTTCGTGACTCGTGAGAGAGGCTTAGCTAGAAGGCCCGAAAGACACGATGAGGCCTTCTCATTCGCAACACATCCTGTGTAACAAATTGTATAGCGAGTCGCGATTTAATACGGATAAGGGAAAGCTTTTTAAAGAAATGTCGAGCTTTTGGGCGGGGTATTTGAATGTCTGTAGTTCGGAGTCCTCATGTTACGAAAGGTGGGGCGATCGCGACTTCTGGAGGGAATTCCAGCATCGAACGACGGTGGCACGATATCAGCTTGAATGGTGCTTCCTTACTTGGGGCTGACCTCAAACAGTTTCAGCTCGTTCGAGCCGATTTGCGCGAAGCCGATCTGATTGGTGCCTGTCTCGAAAACGTGGATTTGACGGGGGCAGATCTCAGCGGTGCCACCCTGATGGCGGCCGATTTGCGTCGTGCTAATTTGCGCGGTGCAAACCTCACCAACGTGTTCGCTATTTCGGCTTGTTTTTACGGTGCAGACTTGCGGGACATTCGGATCGATGGCGCGCATTTATTCGGTGCTTACTACGATGAGGATACGCGTTTCGACTTAGATTTCAACCCAACCATGGCAGGTATGCTTCTCAGCCCGGGTTGGTCGAAGCCTAGCGTTAAACCTCAGCAGGTTGCATCTATTCAAGCGCGGTATCAGGCAGGATATCGCAACTTTAAGTTCGTGAAGATGACGAGGGCTGATTGGCCGGGTGTCGATCTGTCTAATGCGGATTTGGGGAATTCGGAATTCAGTCGTGCAAACTTTTGTAAGGCCAAGCTAGATGGCATCAATTTCAATGGTGCTGGTTTGCGTAATGCCGACCTCAGTCAGGCCAGTTTGGAAGGCGCAACACTCATGGGTGCCTACCTGAAAGGGGCGAATTTAAGTGGAGCTAACTTGAGTCGAGCGCGATTGATTTCAACCTGTTTTTACGATGCTGACCTTCGTGGCGCTCGATTGGATGGGGCGACGTGTTTGGGTGCTCTCTATAACGATCGCACTCAATTCGATCCCGGTGTCAATCCGACCAAGCTGGGAATGCGAAACGCTTAGTTTTGGTCGAAAGGGTCATGCATCCTCAGGGTCACGCATCCTTAATGTCCTTTGGTTTTTGGGCAACTGTCAACAGCACACTCATCTCATCGTTCGAGGGATTTCATCATGCCTAATGCAGTGATTCAGCGCGAAATTGATAAGGCCGATGTTGTCGGTCAGTTTCTCGGGAACGATCAGCTCGCGTTGACCAGTCAGTTCGTGGCCGACGGCGGCAAACGGTTGGATGCGGTCAACCTGATTGCTAACAACGCCAGCTTCATCGTCAGCGATGCCGTGACGACTATGGTGTACGACAATGCGCGCCTTCTCGAACCCGGTGGCAACTGCTATCCGGCTCGGCGGCTGGCAGCGTGCCTGCGCGACGGCGAAATTTTGTTGCGCTACATCTGCTACGCGTTGATTGCGGGAGATGCCGAGATTCTGCGCGATCGCCTGCTCAGCACTCTGCCTGCGACGTATGCATCGCTGGGCGTGCCTTCGGATGCGTTCGTGAAGGCAATGGAGCGCATGAAAGTGGCCTCGGCTGCATTCATTCAAAACGAAGTGCCCATGCGTAAAGCAGAGATGCGTCCGGGGGACTGCTCCAATTTGGCTGCCGAGGTCGCGACCTATTTTGACGTGGCGATCGCCGCATTCTCGAACGACTAATTCTTTGTAAATGGCACGAGCGCGTGGCTCGTCTCGCTTTGGGTTTAACTGGGGCGAGGCGAGCTACGTGTTTGCGCGTGGGAAATGAAGTGGGAGTCGGGCTGCGATTGAGGCAAGATAGCAGCAGGGGCGCGATCGCCCGGTCAGAATGAGGTCAGGGCGTTGAGTGGCTCGCGTCTAGAACGAAAAAAACGCCGCTCTGAGTATCGATTGTTGGGGCTCATCGGTCAGGGACAGTTCGGACAGGTGTACTGTGCCGTTCACCGACGCACCAAGGAACTGGTGGCGCTTAAGAATCTCGATCGCCGCCGTTTTCCAACCCGCGACTTCTTGCGGGAATTCAGTTTTTTAGTCACCTTGCGCCACCCCAATATCGTGGCGTGTCGGGCGATCGCCCACGTTCCTGCCGGGCGACAGATGGTGATGGACTACTGCGAAGGGGGGACGCTGCGAGATTTGCTCGACGGCGACGTGCCCCTGAGTTTGAAACAGCGCTTGGCGTTGGTGGCTGACATGCTAGCTGGCTTGGCTCACGCTCACGCAAACGGCATCGTCCACTGCGATCTCAAACCCGAAAATGTATTGCTCAACGTGACTCCGACGGGCTGGACGGCAAGACTGTCAGATTTTGGGTTGGCGCGGTTCAGTCGCGAGCTGGGGGGGCAGAGCACGACAGAGACCGGGGACTCGGGATCGCCAGCGTATATGGCTCCCGAACGGTTTTACGGCGAGTTTTCGGCGGCTTCGGATATCTATGCCATTGGGGTGATGCTGTACGAGCTGATTTGTGGCGATCGCCCTTTTTCGGGTACCTACGGCGATTTGATGGCGGCTCACCTCAATCAACCCGTCAAGGTTCCCGATACGGTGCCGATCGTATTGCGATCGCCCATCGTTACGGCCATGCACAAGCTACCCCAAGCCCGGTTTGCGTCTGCGGCAGACATGCTCGACGCGATTCATTTGGCGCTCGAAGTGGGGGAAGCGATCGCTCGCGATGCTAAGGAACCCGCGCCAGGTGAGTCTACAAGCCGACCTCGGCGGATACTAGTCGCCCAGCCCGCTTTGTCCGTTCCCGCGCCGATTGTCCAGATGGCGGCGGCGGGCGATCGCCTCTGGCTGAGCTTCGCCAACACGCTGCAAGCCTTTGCCGTGTCGGTTGTGGGTATCGAGCAGACTCCTGCGCGATCGCTGGAGCTGGCGCATTCGATTTGCTCGCTTCGCGTTTGCGAAACGGGATGCGTTGCGGTGACGCAGCCCGAGCGCGAACTTACGCCTGAAGAGGAAGTTTTGGGCGTGCAGTTGGAGGCAGACCGAGAGGTTTTCTGGGTGGCGCGTGCCGCGACCTCCGAGGGGGACGCGCCCGATCGCGAGCTGAGACGAATTGAAGTAGGGCGGAGCCGGGAGCTATTCATCGCCCTCGAACCTGGCGGTCGCTGGGTGTGTGTGGCGAATGGCGATTCGCAGGATATCGATCGCAGTTTGCTCGATGTCGATTGGATGGAGCGGGTGGAGAGCGATCGCGCCGATTCATCGGCGGCGTTTCGCTTCGAGATTTACAAGCTGCCCGAATGGGAGCGCACGCGCTTGGTGCTGGAGGAAACCTTTCCGGTGGAAGTCATCGCGCTCGATCGCCGCCACGGACTGCCCTATTTCCGGCGGATGCGATCGACGACATCGAGGTGTCTCCCCAAGACATCACGCCCGAGGTAAATTTACGTCCCACGAGCGCGCGCCTGTTTTCACGGCGCAGCGGGTGGGCTGATAGTATGCCGATTCCGATCGCGATCGAGCGCCTGACATCGAGTGCGACACATCCTTTGCAGGCTTTGGGCTTAGAAAAAGATGCTGCCGAACCCACCGCAGTACTGTTGCAGGTGCATCCTTTGCGCATTCAGCGGGTGAAACTGGACGAGCATCCCGATGTCATCGCGGCCACAGCTTGGGGATTTCTCCTCGCCCAGCGCGACGGCAGAGTCTTGGCCTTAGATGAAGACGGCTACCATCTCGGGCGTGGCTCGGTTGAGGTGGAAGGAGAGCTACACGCGATCGCCCCGCTGTCGGCCTATCGCATCGCGATCGCTCACGGCACGCCTGCACGCGGACAGGTAAGCGTTATCGATTTAGAAGAGTGGATTCTTGAGGCTACGGCGGCAATCGAACAGGCGTGATGGCGATCGCTCTGCAGACTTGACAAAGTCAACTCGAAAGCGAGACTGAGCTTGACGCGGGAAGTGAGAAGCCTTTAACTCATCGAGTCTCGCGATCCTCTGTCTGGGGATCGATGTAAGCCACGATATATCCTTTGCCAAAATGTATCTGGTACAACGTCACCAGTTCAAATAGATGCGAGTAGCAGGTACGACTCATGGCGTTTAAACTCAACCGCGTGTTGGTGGGACTTTCCGCATTGCCGTTGATTGCATTGGCAGCCTGTGGCGGCACGTCCACCGAATCCACCTCTTCCTCGGGCGGTAGTGATTCGGGTAGCTCCTCTGGCGCTGGCGGTCAGGCGATCGCCGATGGTTCTAGCACTGTGGCACCGATTACCATTGCAGCCGCAGAGCAGTTTCAATCGGGCAACCCTGACGTGAACGTGTCGGTGGGCACCAGCGGCAGCGGCGGCGGTTTCAAGAAGTTCTGCGCCGGTGAAACGGATATTTCCAATGCTTCCCGCCCGATCAAGCAGGGGGAAATTGACGCGTGTGCCGAGGCTGGCATCGAGTTCGTCGAGCTGCCCGTGGCCTTTGACGGTTTGGCAGTGGTGACCAACACCGGCAACGATTGGGCCGAGTGCCTGACCGTGGAAGAGATGAACCAGATGTGGAATCAGGACGCCGAGGGCGAGGTGACCCGTTGGTCGGACGTGCGCTCTGACTTCCCCGATGAAGACCTTTCTCTGTATGCCCCCGGTACGGACTCGGGCACGTTCGACTACTTCAACGAAGCCATTCTGGACGAGGACGACATCCGCGCCGACTTTACCCCCAGCGAAGACGATAACGTGATCGTCACCGGGGTTTCTGGCAACACGGGCGGCATGGGCTTCTTCGGATTGGCCTACTTTGAAGAGAATGCTGAAATTCTCAACCTGGTGGAGATCGACAATGGCGACGGCTGCGTGGCTCCTTCAACGGAGACGGTGGCGAACGGAACCTACGTCCCCCTCGCCCGTCCCCTCTTCATCTACGTGAAGGCAGATTCGGCTGGCAATCCCGCCGTGAAAGACTTCATCGATTTCTACCTGGAGAATGCAGCCGATTTGGCGGCTTCTGTGGGCTACATCGGTTTGCCCGACGATGCCTACGAGAAGATTCAGGCACTGTGGGAAGCTCGCACTCCCGGTAGCCGCTTCCAGGATGTCGAACCCGGTACCCCGATCGGCGACTTGTTTGAAGACTAATGTGAAGGCTAAGTGAGCGTGAGCGATCGCCCGCTCTGCTGTGCCCCCGTTGTTTGGCTTGAGGCTCGCAACGGGGGCATTGTTTTTCGCGATCGCTCTTCAACTTTTCTGATGTTTAGGCTGGCGAGAGCGAAGCGATCGCCGCCACGAATGAGGAACTGGGACGCATCGCGCGAGTCACTTCGTCAGGGTTGGGATGGTAGTAGCCACCGATATCGACTGGGTTTCCCTGAGCGGCATTCAACTCCGTCAAGATGGTTGCCTCTTGCGCCTGTAGCTCGCGAGCCAGCGGCGCAAATCGGGCTTGGAGTGCCGGGCTGTGCTCCTGGTCGGCCAGGGCTTCTGCCCAGTACTTAGCCAGGTAAAAATGACTGCCGCGATTGTCGAGTTCGTTCACTTTGCGGGACGGCGATTTGGCCTCGTCCAGGTATTGGCCATTGGCGCGATCGAGAGCCTCTGCCAGGACAATCGCATCTTCATTACCCGTCTTGCGCCCGATGTCTTCCAGGGCAACCGCGATCGCCAAAAATTCTCCTAGCGAATCCCAGCGCAGATGGCCTTCACTCAAAAACTGCTGGACGTGCTTGGGTGCTGAGCCTCCAGCGCCCGTTTCAAACAGTCCCCCACCAGCCAGCAAGGGCACGATAGACAGCATTTTGGCGCTCGTGCCCAACTCTAAAATGGGAAACAGATCGGTCAAATAATCCCGCAACACATTGCCCGTGACCGAGATGACATCACGTCCGGCCTTCACTTGCTCGCACGTAAATTGCATCGCCTCCACGGGCGGCAGAATGCGGATATCGAGTCCGGTGGTGTCGGAGTCGCGCAAATAGCGATTGACTTTGGCGATCGCATTCGCGTCGTGAGCGCGGTTCGCATCTAGCCAAAACACCGTAGGCGCGTTTGTGGCTCGGGCACGATCGACCGCTAGCTTGACCCAATCGCGAACGGGCACGTCTTTGGTCTGACACATGCGCCAGATATCTCCAGGCTCGACCGCATGTTCCATCAACGGGTTGCCCTCTGCATCGACCACTCGCACCACTCCTGCGGTGGGAATTTCAAAGGTTTTGTCGTGAGAGCCGTATTCTTCCGCTTTTTGAGCCATCAGGCCGACATTCGCCACATTTCCCATCGCGGTCACGTCGAACGCCCCGTTTTGCTGGCAGAACTCGACGATCGCTTGATACATGCGGGCGTAACAGCGATCGGGAATCATCGCTTTGGTATCGTGCAGCGTCCCATCCGCGCCCCACATTTTCCCTGCTGCTCGAATCGCCGCTGCCATCGAAGCGTCGATAATCACGTCGCTCGGCACGTGCAGGTTGGTGATGCCTCGGTCGGAATCGACCATCGCCAGTCTGGGTCGAGTTTCGTAGGTTGCCTCTAGATCCGCGATGATTTCCTCGCGTTTCGAATCGGGTAAGGCTTGGATTTTGGCGTAAACATCGCCGAGACCGCGATCGGGATCGATACCTAATTCGGCAAACACATCCGCATATTTGGCAAACACATCTCGGAAGTAGACCTTCACCGCATGGCCGAACAAGATCGGATCGGAGACTTTCATCATGGTTGCTTTCACGTGCAGCGACAGCAGGATGTCGCTAGCTTTGGCCGCTTCGATTTCGCGCGCGTAAAAGTCGCACAGGGCTCGCGCGCTCATCACCGCCGCATCAACGATTTCGCCCTCTGTCACGGGAATGCGCTCTTTGAGCGTGACGACTTCGTCATCATTCGCAACCAGCTCGACGCGCAGCTCTCCCGCGCGATCGACGACCACCGATCGCTCGCTGCCATAAAAGTCCCCATCGTCCATATGAGCGACGTGAGAGCGCGAGTCTGCGCTCCAGATTCCGACCGAGTGCGGATGGTGTCGAGCGTATTGTTTGACGGCAGCAGCCACGCGGCGATCGGAGTTGCCTTCGCGCAACACGGGATTGACAGCACTCCCCAGCACCTTGGCGTATCGCGCTTTGACAGCCGCTTCTGCCTCGTTTTGCGGCTCCGCCGGGTAGTCGGGCAGGTCGTATCCCTTGTCCTGCAACTCTCGAATGGCGGCGGTAAGCTGCGGCACGGACGCGCTGATATTCGGCAGCTTCACGATGCACGCCTGCGGGGTTTTCGCCAAAGCTCCCAGTTCTGCTAGAGCATCAGGCCGCCGTTGCGCGTCCGTGAGGCGATCGGGAAATGCTGCGAGGATGCGACCCGCCAGCGAGATATCCTTCGTCTCCACCCCGATGTTCGCTGCACCCACAAATGCCTGCACGATCGGCAGGAGTGAGTAGGTTGCCAGCGCTGGGGCTTCGTCAGTCAGCGTATAGAAAAGGGTGGCAGGTGAGTCGGTCATGCTTCGTTTCACGGATGGAGGGCGAGTCGCGATCGCTCGGCGAGCCCGTAAAGGTCTACGCCATCAGAATAAATTTACGCTCTTCCTGGCACATGTCGCCCCCTCTTCCCGAAGTGCGACCTGTGCCCGATCGCTACGTCGCCACTGGCATGTGGGAGCGGAAGCAGGATGCAACTAGAGTCGATGACTGAATCGTGCGATCGAACTGGTATTGAATCGTACGATGTAACACTTGCTCGACCCCCAGCCACGCGCTCGTCTGGTCGTCCAGCGGTTGAGGCAGCTCGGCATTCGGCAACACCTGCAATGCCGCCAGGGTTGCCGCGCTCACCACAGAAATCCGCTCGGGACGTTGAGCGAGTTCGCAGGCATCGCACAGCACCCCACCGCTAGCCGGACTGAACAGAAACTCGCGATCGCCCTCCACATCTCCATCCCGCAAGCCCACCCGACAGCGGCAGTAATGACAGCGATGCACTTGCGGAGCCACCCCCGCAATCGCCAATAGGTGATAAATTCCGTGTCCCAGCAGGGGAAGCGTTTCCGCTCGCGATCGCGCCGCCGCCAGCCGTTCCAGATGCTCTAGCAGCACCTCGAAGATTTCTTCCTGAGGTTGCTGCGAGAGCGCCTGATGCAGCACCAGTTCCGCCCAATACTGCGCCACCGTCAGCTTGGCTAATCCCGAACGCAAGCCGCTGAAGCTGCGCAGCGTTTCGGCCTGCGCAATCCGATCGAGCGATCGCCCCTTCACGATGGACAGATCGTTCACCACAAAGGGTTCTGTCCGACCGCCTAATGAAGATTTCGTCTTGCGCGCTCCTTTTGCCACCGCACGCAATAGGCCGAACTCTTTGGTCAAGAGCGTGACGATGCGATCGCTCTCCCCCAGCGGCATCGATTTTAAGTTGATGCCCGTTGCGCGATAGGTGCGACTCGTCCCCATGTTCTAGCCCCACTCGCGCAGTTCTTTAGGTTGATGCTCAGTTCAGATTGATGCTCGGATGGGCTCGCAGGTTTGACTCGATCCGCTTTAGATTCTAGACGCGATCGCGAGGAACTGCCTGCGAGCGGGCGAATTATTCAACTCCACATACGGAGTCAGTTGCCATTCTCAGATATGAGGAAAGCTCGTGCTCATACCTCTTCGTTCATCTCGATCCGTGAATTGGTTTTCTGTAGGGGGGCAGCGCTGCCGTTGCATGTCCTGATGGCTCGACAACTCGATCTGGCTTGGCACGTCCGAGTTTATTGAGATCGCCGGTCATCATCGAACTCGTTCATTGTCTAAAATAAGTTCGAAGACCCTGCCGAATAGCTGCAATGTCTTCAGTTGGGGCTGTGGCACAGATGGATAGCGCGAGCGCCTCCTAAGCGTTAGGTCGTGGGTTCGAATCCCGCCAGCCCCGCCTCCCTTTTTCAGGCTACAAGCCAGACTCAGCCGTATTCCCAGGTATTCGCTTCACGTGTGGATACCTGGGAATACAGGTGTTTTAGACTAAAAGTCGATCCAACATCGATCCACCATGCCTCGCAAAAATTGGACGGTTGAGGCGGTTAACGCACGACTGAAGCATCACCCCGTCAGCTTGGTGAAGCGGGAGAAAGGCAGCTCGGTTGCCTTGATTGGAACCTTCCCTCCCAAATCAGGAGAGTTGAAGCCAAAGCGCAGACGCATCCCCGTCGGTCCCGCAACCATTGAGGGGCTTCAACATGCTGAAGAGATGGCGAATGAACTTACTGCCGATCTGTTGGCGTATCGGCGTAAGCCTGATGTTTTCGATGCTGAGACCTTTTGGACGAAGTGGAAGACGCCCAGAGACTTGCAGTCAATCGCCCATGAAAACTCGACTGTTGCTACGGTCGAACGCTTCAAGCAATGGTATTTCTCCGGAAATACGTTGACTGATAAAACATGGACTCGCCACTGGCAAAAGTACTTCAAACGACTCTCCGGGCATCTCCCGCTGAATGAGGCTGACATTCTGCGTGTCGTCCTCGATACAATGCCCAATACCCGAGACAGAAAGCAATGTTGTCAAAAGCTTCAACGCCTGGCTGATTGGGCAAACGTTGATGTCGATCTCGCTGTCTACCGAGGCAGCTACAACACGACGACGACCGCAGAAGTCGAAATCCCCAGTGATGAAGATCTAGTTAAAACTGTCCGGCAAATTCCTAGCGATATTTGGCGGAATTGGTTTGCACTACAGCTCGTGTACGGTTTGCGTCCTCACGAGCCTCATTTTGTCGAGTTAACGGGTGACAGAGAACGCTCCGTCATCGTGCTTGAAGGAAAAACGGGAAAAAGAACAGTCTTTCCATTAGAGCCAGAATGGGTGGAACTTTTTCACCTTTATCCAGGACTGGCGATGCCAAAAATATCCGGTCGCGACTATTCTGACATTACCGATCGCGCCCATGACGCTCGGTCTCGGATTAACGCCGCCCACAACCAACTCCTATGGTTCCAACTTCGCGCATTCCGCTATGCATACGTGCTGCGAGCCACGGTTAAGTATAAATTTGCTGTCAATGTAGTTGCTAAATGGATGGGTCACAGCCCGGAAACGTTACTGCGAATCTACAGTCGCTACATCGACTCAGCCAGGGCAATCGACGCTTATCGCGCCGGGATCGGTTCAAGATGAAGAGCGGTAACGCATTTGATGGCGAGGCGTTTTATCCAATAGAACTCGGCAGTTTTCGAGATGAAACTCGTAGGTCGGCCTACGCGAATTGAGCTTGCGATCGCCTCGGCGATAGTGAATATTTTCTTTGAAGGGTAGGTTTCTGCGCAGCTCTCGAAGATGTTCGGCATTTCTGAGTTCGAGATGCTTCCATGCTTCTGAGGTTGGGTACCACTTCTTTGACTTTGGAGCAGATTGGCTTGTGGACTCTATTCCAACTCCACGAGTCAGAATAGAGACTACTTCATCTCTGACAGCATTCTG